>DASUKT010000159.1:0-20023 GCA_036278575.1 Pseudolabrys sp.
GCGGACCTGTCCCGTCCGCCCGTTTCCTTGCTCGTGTTTTGACGCCTTACGTTATCTATGCCGGTGTTCAGCTTTCGACACCGGCTGCACGCCCCGGGATCCTTGCGGTCCGCAGACAGTTATCCTGCTCCCAAAACACCATTTCTGGTGCGGGTGAGGACGACCGAAGCGCCGTATTGGACCCTGGTGGGACTGGAACTCACGCGCACTGACACCAATCAAGCTAGGTGGACTCACTGGGCTCGTCAACAACAGATAGTCGTCAATCCTGAATCAAATACTAAGTGTTGTGTCCTTGTTGTGAACTTTGGGGAAAAGCGACGGCTCAAAGCAGACGGAGTATTCGTCGATCCGACGCCTTGGAAAAGCCTTTTTGTCGAACGCGGCCCCTAGGTTTTTATGCCTTGCGACCTGACCGATAAATGACGGAAAATGGGGGGTTGCCGCTGCGCGTCCGTGGGGTCGTCGGCAGTAGGGGGCGGGGATAAGGTTTGGAAAACACAGCGCCGGACCGGTCGGGAGTCGATGATTCTCCAAAGCGGGGCAGGTGGTTAGCCTTCCTTGCAGTCATTCAGGGCGTCGGCTGGCGGAATACGCAATCCTGTGAATTCGGCGCCAAAGGCGAGGGGAAGTCATTAAAAATCGCCGATTTTGCCGCATTTTTCACGATTCCATAGGGTCAGTTCCTGGTCGGCCGCGCACAGGCCGACTCAAAATAGCCGCTGAACTTTAGTCGAGTGGCGTCGTTAAGGACGGAAGCGGCAGCCGCGGGGGAGGCGAAGTCGTAAATCATGCCCATCATCGCAATGATCGACCCGCTCTATTCGATTTCCGGGTTCGCCGTGGGCCTTTTGGT
This sequence comes from Pseudolabrys sp., assembly GCA_036278575.1. Classification (GTDB taxonomy): domain Bacteria; phylum Pseudomonadota; class Alphaproteobacteria; order Rhizobiales; family Xanthobacteraceae; genus Pseudolabrys. Next base: position 857 of record DASUKT010000159.1, read on the forward strand.
CGGCATGACCGGCGTCGGGGGCGGCTCGCTGATGACGCCGCTGCTTATTCTGCTGTTCGGGGTCCATCCCGCCACGGCCGTCGGTACGGATCTGCTTTACGCCGCCGCGACCAAGACCGCCGGCAGCTGCGTGCACGGCCTTGCCCGCAGCATCGACTGGGTCATGGTTCGACGGCTTGCCACCGGCAGCATTCCGGCGACCATTGTCACGCTCGCCGCCTTGTCGTTTCTGAACCTCAACAGCACCGCCGCGCGCAGCCTCATTACGGTCGTGCTCTGCTTCGCGCTTTTCCTGACCGCCGGCGTGCTGATCTTCCGCAGGAATATCCTCGACTACTATCAGGGCCGTTTTCCGACGCTTGATCCACGCAAAACGGCGCTTGCGACCGTCCTCGTCGGAGCGGTGCTTGGTATTCTAGTCTCGATATCGTCAGTCGGCGCGGGCGCCATCGGCGTGATGGCGCTGGTCATCCTCTATCCGCGCATGCCCATGGCGCGCATCGTCGGTTCGGATATCGCGCACGCCGTACCGCTGACCTTGATCGCCGGCATGGGGCACTGGATGTTCGGCGCGGTGGATTGGCAGATTATGAGCTCGTTGCTGGTCGGCTCGTTGCCCGGCATTTTCGTAGGCAGCTATCTCACGACGCGTGTGCCGGAGTCCGCGTTGCGGATCATTCTGGCGACGACGCTGCTCGTGGTCGCGAGCAAGCTTGCCTACGACCATGTCAACAACTCGGCAGACTTGCTGACAGCGTTCACCAGGCGCGCGCCGGATTAGCGCATCGTTTGCATCAAGCGCGTCGATCGCGCACCTGCCGATTTGGTTCCAGAAGAAGATCGGCATCTGCGGCCTTGGCCGCGGGGATTACAACTGTCTCATTGCGCTGGCGCGGCAGCGCATAAGGGTGCTCCCGTTGCAGGAAATCGATCAGCTTTTCGCGGACCTCGCAGCGCAGATCAAAGGTCGCCCCCGCGTTGTTGGCGCTCACCAGGATGCGCAGCTCGATTGAGCGGTCGTTCGCATCTGTCACCTGCACAACCGCGGTTTTTCCGTTCCAGGTTTTCGACTGCTTTACGATCTCCTGAAGTTTTTGGCGGATGGCGCCAATCGGTGCCGAATAGTCCAGATAAAGCAGGATGGTGCCCAGCAAAGCGGAGCTGTCGCGCGTCCAGTTTTGAAATGGCTTCTCGATAAAGTAAGTCAGCGGCACGATCATGCGCCGCAAATCCCACAACTGCACAACCACATAAGTCGATGTAATCTCTTCGATCGTGCCCCATTCGTTTTCCACGATGACGGCGTCCGCGATGCGAATCGGCTGCGTCATTGCGAGCTGCACGCCGGCAAAGAGGTTGCTCAGGACCGGCCGCGCGGCAAGGCCCGCAATGATGCCGGCGACGCCGGCGGACGCGAACAAGCTGACGCCATACTGGCGCACAGGTTCGAAGGTCATCAGTGCGGCACCGATCGTGAACAGCACGATCAGCACGTCGATACTGCGCAAAAGCACGCGAATCTGCGTGTTGTGCTTGCGCGCAAGCAGGTTATCCTCGACGTCAAGCCGGTAGCGCAGCAAGTACAAATTCGCAGCGATGCTGAGAGCTGCAACGATCGCCCACCCGGCAAGCCCGATAATGGCAATCAGAAGAAAACGTGCGAACCAGTATGCGATTGCGGGGTCGAAGGGTGCTGCCGGCAGCGCAATGAGCATTGCGAAGACAACCAGCGCCAGCCGCGAAATCTCGCGGGTCTGTGTAAAGACCGAAAGCACGTAGGGATGCCGGCTGGCGAGCGAACGGCGGACGACTCCGCGGCCGATCTTGTGCAATGCGAGAGCGACAATGATCGACAGCAGCAAGATAAGGCCGCCGACGAGATCGTCCGGCAGCCAGTCGAGCAGGTTTCGGATCGCACTCAGTCCCGATCTGATCGAATCCATGCCTCTTCAATAACCCAGTCGAAGCGTGGGGAATATGGGGCACTTGACGCGCCGCGCACTGGACAACAGGTGGCCGGTGGTGGCAGAACGCCGCAATCCGGAAACACCGAAAACGCCAAGGGCCATGAGAAGTTTCCTGCTGAAGTTGTTCACCTGGTGGAATTCCCAAACGTTCGGGACGCAAGTGTGGACGTGGGCCTATGGCGAATTCGTCGGCGCGGACGAATTTGGCAACCGCTACTATCGCACGCGCGGCGGTAAAATCGATCCTGTCCTAGGCTTTGAGCGCCGGTGGGTCATCTACAACGGTTATGTGGAGGCTTCAAACATTCCGCCCGCATGGCACGGCTGGATTCATCACACCGTCGACACGCCGCCGACGCAGGAAAAGTACACGCCGCGGCCGTGGCAAAAGCCGCACCATCCGAATCCGACCGGTACGCCGGCGGCGCTGCGTCCGAGCGGATCGACGCTTGCGACAGGCCGCCGACCCAAAGCGACCGGCGATTACAACGCGTGGGTGCCCCGCGACAGCAAACGGTGATCCGGTAAGTCGGAATTCAGTATCGGTTGTTTGGCTTGCCGGGTGGCCACCGGGTACTGACAGTCACTTACCGGTTTTTGGCCGCCCTTCCCACGCCGCAATCACCATGTTAACCGGACACCACCCGGGTTGAAGGCGATCTTCATCCGCATGGCGGAACAAGCCGGCCTGATGGCACGAACTTTTCTCACAATTGCAGCCATTACGATGGCGCTTGCGGCCACGCCGGCACTTGCACAATTCGGCACTATTTTCGGTGACGGGCCGCCGCGGCCACCCGCGGACATTCCGGAGCAGGGTGCAGAGCCGCCGCCTAATCGAAATTATCCGGACGACAACGACCGTTTTCCTTATCGGGGAGGCGACCCGCGGCCGCCGACCGATATTCGATCGGATACGCCTCCCGCGGAGCCTTTACCCGCGCCCATGAGTTTACCGCCCTCGAGCAGGCCGGGCGCGAACAGAATAGAAGCTGAACCATTGCCTGCGCTTCCAGGTAACGCGCCGCCGTCGCAAGCCAAGCCGGTGCCGCCTGCCGGACAACAACAGACCCCGCAACGGGCGGGACCCGTGCAAACCTTGCCGGGGCTGCCACCGGGCATACGCCAGCCGCAAGGCACTCCGCAGCAACCCAGTGACGCGTCCGTTCAACCCGAGGACAACGTCGTGGTTGAGGAGCCGCCACCACAGAAAATTGCCAATCCAACAGCCGTGTTTAACGGCCTCGACAAGATTACCGGCCGCATCATCTCATTCGACGTTGCGATCAACGAGACTGTGCAATTCGGCGCGCTGCAGGTTACGCCGCGCGTTTGCTATTCGCGTCCGCCGACCGAGACCGCACAGACCGACGCCTTTGTGGAAGTCGATGAGGTGACGTTGCAAGGACAGATAAAACGGATCTTCACCGGCTGGATGTTCGCAGCGAGCCCCGGCCTGCATGCCGTCGAGCATCCAATTTACGACGTCTGGCTCAAGGATTGTAAAGGCGGCAAGAATCCGGCCGTTGCCGAAGTGCCGGCCGACGCGCAACCGGCGACGAAGCCTGCGCGACAGCGACAGCCCGTCCATCGCGCGCCCGCGAGTCAGACACGCGCGCAGCAGCAGCGCGTCTTGCCTCCCGCCCAACGTTAGCTATCAGAGCGTCGCCGCGAGCTTGAGGGCTTCGGCGCCATCGACCGGCTTATCGAGCGGCAGGGCGGCAAAATTGCCTTTGCCGATGAGCGCAGCCTCAAGCAGCTTATGATAACGCCGCCGCGGCACCTCGATTGCTCCGAACGTTCGTAGGTGATCCGTCACAAATTGCGTATCGAGCAGCCGGTAGCCTCCTGCATTAAGGCGCGCGACAAGATGGACGAGCGCGATCTTCGATGCATCCCGCACGCGGCTGAACATGCTTTCGCCGAAGAACACCGCGCCGAGCGAGACACCGTAAAGGCCGCCGACGAGGTCGTCGCCGTCATACACTTCCACGCTGTGGCAATAACCACGTCGGTGCAGGCGGCTATAAAGAGTGTGGATGCGCGCATTGATCCATGTACGGGCACGACCGCGCCCCGGTGCCGCGCAGCCGGCGATTACAGCCTCGAAATCGCAGTTTACGGCGACGGTAAAGCGGGTAGAGCGAACGGTGCGCGCAAGGCGCGCCGGTATATGGAATCGATCGAGGGGAATGATCCCGCGCTGTTCAGGTTCAATCCAATACAGCGTTGGATCTTCCGCATTCTCAGCCATCGGGAAGATGCCGCAGGCGTAGGCCTTGAGCAGCACTTCCGGCGTGATCTCGACAAAAGAGCTCTCACGGCTGGCCATCATGACAATCTGGAACCGGTGGCAAAGAAGGTTGTTCCGGGGTCCCGTGGCACCCCGACGTTTTAACCTGAAGTTCACCATAGACGGCTTCAATTTCAAATAAGTTGAAAACAAACTCCTGTTATGTGCGTTACCCGACGAACGGCACGATATCGATTCCAGGCCGTCTAATAATAAGGCCAGGGAGCTCCCAGGATGGCCATCGATCAAGCGAATAAGGCTACCAGCGTGCTGGTGGTCGAGGACGAAGCGCTGATTAGCGAATTCATCGTCGAAGAGCTGACCGCCCACGGATTTGAAGTGTACGCCGCTCAAGACGCGGCAAAAGCGCTCAACTTCCTCAATGACGGAACGCATGTCGATATTCTGCTTACAGATATCGATTTGCCGGGCGAGATGGACGGCTCACAACTCGCGGAGCGGGCCCGGGGGATGCGTCCCGAACTGCCGATAGTCTACGCTTCGGGCCGCTATTCGCCATCGGCGCTGGCGCCGCTTGTTCCGCGTTCCGTGTTCTTGAGAAAGCCCTACGATCCGGACGATCTCTGTCGATTGATCGATCGGCTGACGCTTCATCTGCACTGAGGTAAATCAGTCGGTCATGCCGCCGCCGGCGAGAAATTGCTCGAGCCAATGGATGTGGTAATTGCCGTCGATGATGTCCGCTTCGCGCACCAGCGCGCGGAAGAGCGGCAGTGTCGTTTCGATTCCGTCGACCACCACCTCATCGAGGGCGCGTTTAAGCCGCATCAAAGCTTCGGTGCGTGTCTTGCCGTGCACGATCAATTTGCCGACAAGTGAGTCGTAGTAAGGCGGGATGGTGTAGCCCTGATAGACGGCCGAATCGATGCGGACGCCGAGGCCTCCCGGCGCGTGGTAATGAAGAATTTTTCCGGGCGAAGGACGGAAGGAAACCGGGTTCTCCGCATTGATGCGGCATTCGATGGCGTGCCCGCCAAAGACGACATCGCTCTGCTTGAGCGTCAGCTGGTTGCCCGCCGCCGCACGAATTTGCTCGAAGATCAGATCGATGCCGGTAATCATCTCGGTCACCGGATGCTCGACCTGAATGCGCGTATTCATTTCAATGAAATAGAACTTGCCATCTTCATAGAGGAATTCGACGGTGCCGACGCCGAGATAATCGATGTCGCGCATTGCCTTGGCGACGGTTTCACCGATCTCATCGCGTGCCGGTCTGTTGAGCGCCGGCGAGGGGCCTTCTTCCCATACCTTTTGATGGCGGCGCTGTAGTGAGCAATCGCGTTCGCCGAGATGAATCGCATTGCCTTTGCCGTCGCCGAGAAGCTGTATCTCGATATGCCGCGGCTTCTGCAGATACTTTTCCAGATAGACCGCATCGTCGCCGAATGCCGCTTTGGCTTCCGCGCGTGCGGTTGAGAGCGCGGCCGTAAGCTCTTGTGCGCTGTGGGCGACTTTCATGCCGCGTCCGCCGCCGCCGGCAGCCGCCTTCACCAGCACGGGAAAGCCGATGTCCGCGGCAATCTTTGCAGCTTCGCTATCGGATGCGATCCCTCCCTCGGACCCCGGGACCACAGGAATGCCAAGCCGTTTGACCGTGCGCTTGGCCTCGATTTTATCGCCCATCAGCCTGATGTGCTCGGCCTTTGGACCGATGAAATGGATGTTGTGCTCGGCGAGAATTTCGGCAAAACGCGCGTTCTCGGATAAAAATCCATAGCCGGGGTGAACGGCGTCTGCCCCCGTAATCTCGCAAGCTGCCAGCAGCGCCGGGATGTTCAGATAGCTGTCTTTTGCCGCGGGCGGACCGATGCAGACGCTTTCGTCCGCAAACCGCACATGCATGGCATCGGCATCGGCAGTCGAGTGGACCGCCACGGTCGGAATGCCGAGTTCCTTGCAGGCGCGCTGCACCCGCATGGCAATTTCGCCGCGGTTGGCAATGAGAATCTTGTCAAACATTTCGGACCAAGGCCTCCAACGGCCTCATGCTGAGGAGCGCACGAAGTGCGCGTCTCGAAGCATGGGGCCGCCCCATCCTTCGAGACGACCGCTGCGCGGTCTCCTCAGGATGAGGGCGGATTGTCACTCGATGATCACCAGCGGCTCGCCGAATTCGACAGGTTGGCCGTCCTCGAACAGGATCTGAATAACCGTGCCCGCCCGAGGCGCCGGAATCTGATTCATCGTCTTCATCGCCTCGACGATGAGCAGCGTGTCACCGGCCTTCACGTTGCTACCGACGTCGATGAAAGGCTTCGCGCCAGGTTCCGGCGCGGCATAGGCGGTACCGACCATCGGAGAAATGACGACGCCCGGATGCTTGGCCGGATCGAGCGGTACCGGAGGAATTTCCGTGACGGGAACGGCAGCGGCTACCGCGGCGGCGCGTGGCACGGCAAGTGCGACAGGTGCACCACCGCGCGCCACCCGCACACGCTGGCCATCGCGCTCGATTTCTATTTCGCTCAGACCCGTTTCATCCAGGAGCTTTGTCAACTCCTTGATGAGTTCGTGATCGACCTCGAGGGATTTCGATTTAGCCATCGCTCAGCGCTTCGACTTTGCACCGGCGATACCGGCGAGCCCCTCGATCGCGAGCGCATAGCCATTAATTCCGAATCCGCAAATCACCGCTTTCGCCGCTTTCGATACGTATGAATTTTGCCGGAATTTTTCGCGAGCATGAATATTGGTGATGTGGGTCTCAATCACCGGCACCTTTACAGCCAGCAGTGCGTCCAAAATGGCAATCGACGTCGTGGTGTAGCCGGCCGGATTGAGGACGATGCCGGCTGCCTTTTTCGCATGAGCTTCCTGAATCCAATTGACGATCTCGCCTTCGACATTCGATTGCCGGAACACGATATCAAAGCCATGCTTCTTCCCCGTCGCGCGGCAAAGCTTCTCCACCTCGGCGATGGTGGCGCGGCCGTATTTCTCCGGCTCGCGCGTGCCGAGCAAGTTGAGGTTGGGGCCATTAAGGACGTAAATCGTCTTCGCCATTGGATTTCTCGGGCGGTGAAATCAATCGCACAAATTTATTGCTTTGGCTTTATAAGAGGCCGCGGCTGGCAGGGGAAGCCCGTCTGCTTAGCCTTGGGCGCATTTGCCCCGCAGATTTTCCGTCTCACGTGCAGCCCAGTCCACCACGTCTTTAAGCGCCGTCGACCGCTGCCGCCCTGCCGATCTTGCATTGTCGAAGACAGCGATCTGGCGGCTGGCACTGGTTCCCTCCGCGACAATGCGCTTCAGCGCGGCCATCTCGCTTTCGCAGTCGAACGCCACAATGTCCCCCGCGATGAAGTCCAACACCTCATCCAGCCACTCCTTCACGCTCCTGGGTGAACGGGTGAACGGGTCGACGAACACGGCCCCCACGCCGTATCGCTGTGCATGCCATTTGTTCTCCACGGTAATCGCGCGCCCGACGCGGTCGAATCCGGAATTAAGCGCCCGGTCGCGATCGAGGGCACGCACCAGGCAGCGGAACAGCGCCGCAATCGCGACCGCATCGTCGAGGCGAGTGCAACTGTCGGCGACGCGAAGCTCGATGGTTGGGTTCGCGGTCGAAGGCCGCAACGCCCACCAGATGTAGCTCGCATCCGGAATGATCTCTGCCCAGGTAAGGGCGTCAACGTATTGTTGGTATTCGTCCTCGCTGTGGAACAGCTCGGGCAATCCGGTACGAGGCAACTCATCGTAGGCCGCGAGCCGATAGCCGTGCAGACCGGTGAGGTGGCCTTGCCAGAACGGCGAGGAGGTCGAGAGTGCGAGCAGCAAGGGCAGATAAGGCGTCAGCCGCATGATGAGGTCGATGCGCTTGGACACATCCGGCACTTCCACATGCACGTGCATGCCGCAAAGCATGTTGCGCATGCCGATCATTTGCAGGTCATCCATGATCGCGCCGTAGCGCTCTTTCGGCGTCATCACCTGCTCCGGCCAAAAGGCGAGCGGGAAGGTGCCCATCGCCGCGATGCCGAGCTTGTATTTTTGTGCGGTTGCCGCGAGCGCAGAGCGATAATGCGCAAGATGATCGCGCGCTTCTTGCAGCGTTTCGCAGGGCGGAGTCGCAACCTCGATTTGCGACTGCAACATTTCGGTCATCAGGCGGTCGCCAAGCCTCTTTTGCGCGTCCGCCAGAAATCTTTTATTGACGTGCGTCACCGCGCGCCGCGACGAAGCGTCGAAGACGAAATACTCTTCTTCGATGCCGATCGAGTACATACCGGAAGCCTCTGCGATCGGGACGAAATCCTTGGCCAAAATAACGCAAAACCGGCCGCCAGGCGATTTGCTCGCCGGCGGCCGGTCACTAATAATTTGGCGGCCTACGTTTCAGAAATGCGGCTTCAGCAAGTGCTGCGTCCGCAGCGCGCGGTGTTGATCTTTTCCTTCAAGGCGTCGAGGCCGACGGCGCCGACGACGACATCCTTGCCGATCACATAGCTGGGCGTGCCGTTCAGGCCCAATGCATCCGCCAGCTTGAAGTCCTCTTGAATGGTTTTCTTCACTTCCGGGCTTTTCATGTCCTTTTCGAGTTGCGTCATGTCGAGGCCGACGTCCTTGGCTACAGCAAGCGCGCGCGCTCTATCGGCGGCACCGCGTCCGCCAAGCAGCTCCTTGTGAAATTCGAGATATTTTTTGGGGTCTTGCATGCGGACGGCGACGGCGACCTGAGCGGCCTCAACCGAGCCCGGCCCTAGGACAGGAAATTCCTTCAGCACGACCTTGAGATTGGGGTCGGTCTTGAGCAGGTCGAGCATGTCGGACATCGCCCGTTTGCAGTAGCCGCAGTTGTAATCGAAGAACTCGACAAAGGTGACGTTGCCTTTTGGATTGCCAAGCACGACCTGATTCGGAGACGAAAACAGCGCCTTCGCATGATCCTTGACGGCGGCCTGGTGCTTCGCGGCTTCGGCGGCGGTCTGGCGCTTCTCGAGTTCGACCATGGCCTCCTGCAGCACCTCCGGATGGCTGATCAAGTATTCACGGACGATCGACCCAATCGCATCGCGCTGGTCCTTGGAGAATTCTTCGGCCGAGATTGCAGACGAGGCTGAAAGCGCCAGAGTTGCCGCAAACGCAGCAGCTATGAGGCGAAATCCTGATGTCATTTTCGTCATCCTTGTCATGGTCGAGAGCGAATCTAGTTAAATTTCTTGCCAGATTGCTTGACGGTGGCGATGTCGTCGGCACGAACCCACGCGGGAGAGCCGACGGGCAGGCGTGTTTTGGCCCGCTCGGCAAGCTGGCGCGCGGTTTTGAAGTCGCCGCGGGCGAAGGCCGCTTGCGCCGCGGAAAGATCGGCGTGCGCAAGATCGCCACGGCGGCCATAGGCCATCGCGAGTTGATTATAGGCTTCGGGCATCTCCGGCTCACGATCGAGGGCCGTGCGCAGCATTTTGATTGCCTCCTCGGCATTCTTCTTGTCGCCGGTTGCGACCAGGGCCTGTCCGAGAAGGATCTCGATTAACGCCGGGGTCGGCGCAAGCGCGACCGCACGGCGCAGCGGTGCGATGGCTTCGGAAGGATGCCCGCCTTCCAGCAGTGCCTGACCTTTGAGCTCATAGAAATACGGATTGCTTGGCTCCGATTGAATAAGCCCATCGATCTGCGCGATGGCGCCGCGCAAATCGCCATGCCGATAGGTCGCAATCGCGCGAGCGTAGCGCGCCGGCAGGCTGGTGTTGCTCTCAGGATAACGGCGCATCACGGTCTCGGAACGTTCGAGAAAGCCCGACAGCTTGGCGCGCATCAAGTCGTGACGCAGTTGCAGCGCCGCCGAATCCTTTTTGTCCCAGTAAGGGCTGCTCTTGGCCAATGTCTCGAGCGCGGAGACGCGCTCGGCCGGCATCGGATGGGTTTGCAGGTACGGATCGATATAGCGCGAATTGTAAAGCTGTTCGGCGCTCAAGCGTCTGAACAGATCGTACATGCCCTTGGGAGATTCGCCCGCAGCGTTGAGGAATTTCACGCCCGCATGATCGGCCTGGTCTTCCTGCGCGCGGACATAGGCGAGCAGAGAATGTTGGATAATGGATTGCGGCGCGAGAATCGCGCCAATACCGGCGCTGCCGCCGTTCGAACGTGCACTGGCGACCATGGCGCCCGCACCGAGCAGCAGGGCGATGACCGATTGGGTTTGCGCTGTCGCAAGTTGCTCGCGCAACCGCATGAGATGACCGTCGGCGAGGTGACCTGTTTCGTGTGCCAAGACGCCGATCACTTCGTTCGGCGTCTTGCATTCAAATAGAGCGCCAGCATTGATGAAGATATGCCTTCCGTCCATGACGAAGGCGTTAAAGGCGCGGTCGTTGAGGATGACGACCTTGATATTCTGTTGCGAAAGGTGAGCCACACGCAGGATGGGCCGTGCATAGTCGCGCAGGAGTTGCTCGATTTCGGCATCGCGGATGATAGGCAACGCTTTTTGCGCACGGGCCGGTGAGATGCCGCTGCCCGCAAGCGCCAGCATGCCGGCGGTGAAAACGGCGAGAACGTGCAATACTGGCGTTGTGCGCCGCGCTTTGATAGGTCTGCCGTCTACGGTCATTGCCTGCTTGCACCGGCTCGCCGCAACCTAGTGATGCGTTTTGAGGTGGTCAACGCAGCCTGCGATCACGTCTGCTTGCGGTAAATGCGCGAGCCATACGAAGCAGGCCAATACGGCAGCAGCGGGGCGGGTTTCCCTTGGGACTTAAGGGTAAAAACGATGCTTGACGCCGCAAAACGGCTGCTCGCTCCGTCGAGACGCAGCGATGTACCCCCGTTCATGGTCATGGACGTCATGGCGGCGGCGGCGCGAATCGAGGCCGCCGGCGGGCAGGTCGTTCATATGGAGGTCGGCCAGCCAGCAGCTCCGGCTTCACAAGCGGCCATTCGCGCCGCGCAGGCGGCGCTCACCACCGGTCGTATCGGCTATACGGAAGCGCTCGGTATTCCGACGTTGCGTGCGCGCATCGCGCGCCACTACGCCGATACTTACGGGCTGGCGCTGGATCCCGCGCGTGTAATTGTTACGACAGGCTCTTCCGGCGGATTTATTCTGGCCTTCCTCGCCTTGTTCGAGCCGGGTGACCGCGTCGCACTCGCCAATCCCGGTTACCCGCCGTACCGCCATATCCTCAAGGCGCTTGGCTGTGAGCCCGTCCTGATCGAAACCGGAGAGCAGACACGCTGGGCGGTTACCGGCGCGGCGTTGATCGCTGCGCATCGCAAGAAGCCGATCGCAGGCATGGTCGTCGCAAGCCCGGCCAATCCCACCGGCACGATGATGGACGAAAAAACACTTTCGCAACTGATCGCGGTAGCGGAAGCGGCAGGCATCAAGGTGATTTCCGACGAAATCTATCACGGTCTCGATTATGCATTTCCGGCGGCGACCGCCGCGAAGATTTCGCCGAATGTGGTCGTGATCAATTCGTTTTCAAAATACTTCTGCATGACGGGCTGGCGCATCGGCTGGATGGTCGCGCCGGAAAATCTGGTGCGGTCGGTCGAGCGCCTGCAACAAAACCTTGCGATCTCCGTGCCGACGCTATCGCAAATCGCCGCCGAGGCGGCGTTCGACGGAAGGGCGGAGATGGAGGCGGTAAAGCACGGTTATGAGGAAAATCGCCATATCCTGACCCAAGGCCTGCCGCGCGCCGGACTCGATAAGTTTCTGCCCGTCGACGGCGCATTTTATCTTTACGCAAACATCGCGCGCTTTTCCGACGACAGCTTCGCGTTCGCCAAGCGCATGCTGGAAGAGGCGCACGTCGCCGCGACGCCCGGCATCGACTTTGATCCGGTAAATGGCCGGCATTTCATTCGTTTCTGCTACGCTGGTTCGGCGGCTGAAATGCACCAAGCCGTCGAGCGCATCGGCATTTGGCTAAAATCCTAAGTATTGTTCCGCAGCTGAAGCGATTTTGCGCCAATTTTTAGCAAACTAAAAAATCAAACGTTGAAAAATGCGGGATTACGACGACGGCGTGCTCGGACTGAAAATGCAAGAGAGGCCACCCATGAGGGAATGGCTGCTCATGTCTGGTCCGGTTGCGATCGTAGCTTATTTCCTGATCTTTCCGGATCAGTTCGACGCTTTCGTGGCCTGGGCGATCGGTTTGATCAACTAGGCTCCATTCGTTTCAGCCGACGGGTGCAAGCGCCGCTTCCCCGGGCCGTGCCTTTTTGACTCCAGAGGCGGCGGCCGGCGCTTCAGCGTTTCTGCTATGTTGACGGCGTCGATTCCTTAGGCACTGAAACCACATGCAGACGCTTGCGGTGCCGCGTTGGTTGCCGTTGTTGCTCGCTTTTGTCGCCGGCACGATCGACGCTTGCACCTTTCTCGCCCTGTTTGGACTGTTCGTCGCGCAAGTGACCGGCAGCTTCGTTCTTGTCGGCGTCACGGCCATGACGGGCCATTCAGCGATCATTGCGCGTCTCCTCGCCATTCCGGTGTTTTTCCTGGTCGGCGTCGCGACAGTTTTTATCGCCGTGCCGCTGCGCCGGCCGGCGAGGGCGTTTGCCGTCACGCTCGCGGTGGAGCTTATGCTGGTTGTGTGCTTCGCACTTTTAGGATTTGCCGGCGAGCCTTTTCGGAGCGCGGACGCGCCGCTTGCAGTTGCTGCGAGCCTGTTCGGCGTGGCCGCCATGGGCGTTCAAAGTGCGCTGGTCCGGTTGCTGATGAGCGGATCCCACTCAACAAACGTGATGACGACAAATACCTCGCAAGCTGCCGTCGACGTCGGTCAATGGATTATCGCGTTCGCAAGAGGTGAGGATCGCGCCGACGCAAATCGAAAGTTGGCTGCATTGATCCCCATTTTGGCGGGATTTTTTATCGGCACGCTCGCCGGCGCATTTGGTTTGCGCTGGATCGGTTTCCGCTTCCTCGCGGTGCCGGTCTTGCTGCTCGCCGGCGCGATTGCGTGGGCCGCACGCACCGGCTGGAAAAGCTGAGTTAACTGACGCCTATTTCTTAAACGCGCTGAGGATCGCGTTGATGCGCGAGGTGTTGTCGCGCGCCCATGTCGGCTCGCCGGATTGGGTCTGTGCGAGGCCGGCGGTGCATTTGACAAAGCCCATCGATAGCATGCGGCCAGTGGCGTTATCGAAACGGCGCTGCTCGCACATGCCGCCGTCGGCCGGCATGAACAGGATGGAGCCGACGCGGTGCCCCCATCCTTTGGTATCTTTTTTCTGAGCGCCTTCAGCGGTCGTCGGTTTGTGCGGAGGGCTGAAGAATTGTTTGCCGCCGAAAAAAATGCCGACGGCGAATATCGCTGCAAGACTTGCGGATGCGATCGCGGCGCGGCGCCAGTCGCCGGCAATGACTTGATAGAGGCGTCGGCGCGGAGCGCGATCAGAACTGTCGGGGCGCATGTGTCCGCTCCCTTGAAGAGCTTGGGATGACTAGAGCGCAATTCTACAATGCGAGGGTTGAAGAATCCTGAAGGCCGGAAGTCATTTTGTTATGTGATGTCAATGCCTTGACCCTTTGCAACCGGTGACTACGGGGGGAGTTCGAGTTTGAGAAGAACCCGTAAATGGCATAACAAGTCTTTATCCGCAGTTGGTTGAAAGGGAACTTTGAAATGAAACTTTCGAAATTGCTTGGCGCGGCGCTGTTGTTGAGCACGGCCACGCTGCCGGCGTCCGCCCAGTCACTGACAATCCGATTTGCGTGGTACATGCCGCCGCATACGGCGACCGCCAATCAAGGCGAGGCCATTGCCGCAAACATTCAGAAATTGAGCAATGGTGCGATTAAGGTCGAAACCTATCCGTCAGGGTCGCTGCTGAAAGAATCGACCATGGGGCAGGGCATCGCCAACAACACCGTGAATATGGGAATCATGGCCATTCACTGGTGGGCGAACCAGGAGCCGGCGCTTGAATTCGACACCATTCCTTTCCTGCTGAACGATGATGTCGCAAAACTCCTTCCTGCGCTGAAGGGCGATGTCGGCAAGCAGATCAACACGATCTTGAACAAGCACAATATCGAGGTCGCGGGGTGGGGTTTCTACGGCTATGCCGAAAGCTACGTGAACACGAAACATCCGATCAAAGTACCGAGCGACCTGAAGGGACTGAAGATGCGCTCGGAAGGCAAGCTCAGCGCGCAATTCCTGAAATCGCAGGGAGCTATTCCGGTCGCGGTCGATTCGGCGGAGGTTTACACGGCGCTGCAGCGCGGTACGCTCGATGGTGCGGTTTCCGGCATGTCTTCGATTGTGGCGCGCAAGTGGTTTGAGGTCGGCAAGTATATCACCGCCATCCACTACGTGCCGCTCATCTATCCGGTACAAGTCAACGCCAAATGGTGGCATGGGCTGACCGAGCAACAGCGCTCGATCATCTCCAAGGCGATTGCCGAAACCGAAAAGACCAACATCGCCGATATTGAAAAGCTGTTTAACGATGAGATCGCCGAAGCCAAGAAGCGCGGCGACCAAGTCTATCGGCCGAGCGCGTCCGATCTCAAGGCGTGGCAAGCTGCAACCGAAGAGCTGGCCAAAAAGGACTATCTGAAGCAGGCTGGCGAAACGGGCCGCAAGCTGCTGCAAGCCGTGGAAGCGAGCGGCCACGGCTGATCTTGCACGAGGCCCTTTCTTGAACGGACAAACACCAATAACGGAATCGCGAGTGGTGGTTGGCTGCGCCGATGCAGCCGCCACCGCCGCCGATTTCTTGGGTCACGCGGCCTCGCTTGCGCTCGCATTGCTGACCCTCGGTATCATTCTCGGAATCGTCTTGCGCTGGGTCGGAATCGACAATTCCTGGACGTACGATTTTGACCTCTTCACGCTGGTGTGGTCGGCGTTTGCCGGCGCGGCCTATACGTCCTTGCGTGGCCGACATGTCACGGCGGGAATTGCTATCGAGAACGTCATCGGCCGCGGGACGCTGCTGAGCGTCCTGCGCGCGATCGTTATCGTGGGCTTTCTTATCTTGTTGGCCGTGTCAGGTATCTGGGACACGTTTTCAAGCTGGCAGACAAGCGAAACCACGGTTGACGTGGAGCAATGGCCTGTCTGGATTGCCAAGGCGGCCCTTCCGGTCGGCGTCGCGTTCTGGGCGCTTGCGGAGGTTGCCAAATTCCTGCGCACGCTTGTGGGCATTCCGCTGCGGCAGGACGAGGTTTTGGACGAGTAGCGGTTCACCCCAACAGACGCGGCAGGAAGAGCGCGATCTGTGGGAATATGATGACCAGCGCAAGGCCAAGTAGTCCCATAAAGGCATAGGGCAGCGCGCCTTCAAGGACCTCGCGGATCGTGTAATCCGGCCGCAGCGACTGAACGACGAACAAGTTCATCCCGACCGGCGGCGTCACCGCGCCGATTTCCATATTGATGACCAGGATCACGCCGAACCAGACCAGGTCGATGTGCATGGATTCGAGGCCAGGCAATAGGATGGGCACCGTCACGAGGATCGCCGCGGCGGCATCCATGAACATGCCGAGAATGAGATAGAGAATGTTGACGGCGATCAGGAACTGCCAAGGCGCCAGGTTCAGGCCTTCGAGCCAGTTCGCGAGATCTTGCGGCACGCGCAACAGCGACAGCGTGTTGCCGAATACGCCCGCGCCGGCGATCAGCATCAAGATCATCGCGCTCGTCACCAAGCTGTCGCGCACCGCGCGCCAGAACAACGGCAGGGTCAGAGTCCGCTTGAAGACGGCAGTGAAAACGAGCGCGTAGACGACACCGACAGCGGCAGCCTCTGTCGGCGTGAAATAGCCGAGGTAGATTCCGCCCAGCACGATGACAATCATCGCGAGGCTGCCGAACATCGAAGGGGTAAGTGGAATCTTGTGTTCGGTGCTGACGGGTTTGGCGATGCCGAGGCGCATTTGCCGCATCGCGGCGATGATCGTGTAAACGGAGAAAAGCACCGCCAGCATGATGCCGGGCAGGATGCCCGCCATGAACAACTGGCCGATCGAGGCATTGGTGACGAGCGAGTAGAGAATGAACGAAATGCTTGGCGGGATGAGAATGCCGAGCGTCCCGGCGACGGCGACAGAGCCCGCGGTCATCTTGCGCGTGTAGCCGCGCCGCAGCATCTCGGGAATGCTGATCGACCCGATTGTCGCCGCGGTTGCGGTGGACGAGCCTGAGATTGCTGCGAAGACGGCACAGGCGGCAATCGCGGCGACGGCGAGTCCGCCAGGCAGCCGGCCGACGCCACGCTGCGCGAAGTCGAACAGATCGCGGCCGGCTTGGCCTTTCAGCATGACCTGACCCATCAGGATGTAGAGCGGAATGGCGGCGATGACGAAAGAATTGACGTCGCTGAAGGCGGTCTGGGCCAGCGCCGCCAGACCGGGCTCGAAGCCGATGGTCAGCATGTAGCCGACCATGCCGCTGATCAGCAGAGTAACCGCGATCGGAATTCCGAGAGTCAGCAGCGCGAACAGCGTCACGATTGTCACAACAAAGATCATCGGAAGTTCCTATCGCGCCGTGCTGAGGAGGATCGGATTCGGGGCGCGACCATAGCCTTTGTAGGTCGGCGGCGTCATCTCTTCCATTCCCGCGGGGACGTTCCTACATGGGGGGGACCTTTACAAAACCCCTAACGCTCATGCTTGATTTCACTTCCTCCTCGAGCGCCGGAGAAGAACGGCACGCGCTGCCGTCGGTGTCCGAGCCGGAAATCTTCGATGCCTATTCGAACGCGGTGATGACCGTAGTCGACCGAGTCGGCCCCGCCGTCGTGCGTGTCGAGACCCATGGCGGCCCGAAGGGCCGGTCGGGTGGGGTCGGCTCCGGTGTCGTGATTGCGCCGGACGGTCTCGTGCTGACCAACAGTCATGTGGTCGACGGCGCGCGCGAAGTGCGCTTGATGGATGCCGAAGGCCGCGTAATGGAAGCGCGTTCGCTCGGCGAAGATCCCGATACCGACCTTGCACTGCTGCGCGCCGGAGCGGTGCGCGATCTGCCCAGCGCCAAGCTCGGCGATTCCAAGAAGCTGCGCCGCGGCCAACTTGTGGTCGCAATCGGCAATCCGCTCGGTTTTGAATCGACGGTCACCGCCGGCGTCGTCTCGGCGCTCGGCCGCTCGCTGCGCGCGCGCAACGGCCGCCTCATCGAGGATGTGATCCAGACTGACGCGGCGCTGAACCCGGGCAACTCGGGCGGGCCGCTCGTCTCCTCGCGCGGGGAGGTAATCGGCATCAACACCGCCGTGATTATGGGCGCGCAGGGCATCTGCTTTGCCGTTGCGAGCAATACGGCGCAGTTCGTGTTGAGCGAGCTGATTGCGCATGGACGCGTGCGGCGCGGCGTCATCGGCATGTCGGGTCAGACTGTGCCCGTGCCACGCCATCATGCGCGCAACGCGGATATCGAGAATTCGACCGGCGCGATGGTCACCGGCATTGAGCCGAACGGACCTGCGGATAGAGCCGGGGTGATGTCCCTCGATATCATCGTGCGTGCCGATGGCGAGCCGGTTACAGGCGTCGATGATCTGATCCGGTTGCTTAATGCCGAGCGGATCGGCAAGTCCGTTCCGATCGACGTGTTGCGGCGCGGGTTATTGAGAACGTTCGATGTCGTTCCACTGGAGCGGCGAAACCTGAAAGCCGCATGACGGTTATGCCGGGCGGGGGGCAGACGGGCAGTGCATGAAATGGCATCAACGGCCGTGCCCTCCTTGCGAAAGCCACGCGGCTCCGGTCGATCTTATGCTCCGTAATCGTCCGTCCTCTGCAACGCCCGTTTCCTCGGCGCTCTAAATGCCCGGATTGCATGGCGTATTCGGGGGGATATGCGAGAGGCTGGCATCCCTCAGTGTCGCGGGACGATGGGCGATCCTTCTGCCGCTGTCTGCGCTCTTCGGTGTGTGCCTGGAATTCGCTCATTTACCCGCGGCCCTGCTGCTCGGCCCGATGGCGGCAGCGATTGCGATGTCGGCCTGCGACGGAACGGTCCACGTCTCCCGTCGCCTGTTTTATGTCGCGCAGGGCGTGGTCGGCTGCCTGATCGCACGTAGTCTTCCTTTTTCCATCATCGGCGAGGTGCAGCGCGATTGGCCGCTCTTCGTCTCGGCGGTCGTTTCGGTGATCGTCGTCAGCACGGCGCTCGGCTGGCTGCTTGCGCGATGGCGAGTGTTGCCGGGTACAACGGCTGTCTGGGGATCGTCACCCGGCGCCGCCACGGTAATGACGCTCATCGCGGACGCCTACGGTGCCGACATCCGTCTCGTCGCGTTCATGCAGTACTTGCGCGTTGTCCTCGTTGCCGTCGCGGCTTCGGTTGTTGCCGCGGTCTGGGTTGGCGGTTCGGGCGTCACCCATGCGCAGTTTATCTGGTTTCGGTCCGTCGCCTGGCTTTCGTTTGCCGAAACCCTGGCGCTCGTCGGCTTTGGTGTTGTGTTTGGGCGGCTGCTACGCATACCGGCGGGACCCATGCTGGTGCCGCTTTTTGTCGGCGTCGTTCTTCAAGACGCCGGATGGCTCACGATCGAGCTGCCGCCACTGCTCCTGGCGGCGAGCTACGCGCTGATCGGGTGGAGTATCGGGGCGCGCTTCAACCGTTCCATTCTGCTCCACGCGGCCTATGCGCTTCCCAGGCTGGCGGCGTCGACTCTCACGCTGATTGCGGTCTGCGGCGGCCTTGCCGCAATCCTCGTTGTCATCGCAGGGGTCGATCCGCTGACAGCCTATCTCGCGATGAGCCCGGGTGGTGCGGATTCCATCGCAATCATTGCATCCTCAACCAAAGTAGACTTGCCGTTCGTCATGGCGATGCAAGCAGCTCGCATGATCGTCGTTCTGATAAGCGGTCCAAGTTTGGCGCGTTTTGTTGCGGGCCTGATGCACCGCGCCGGAAAGCACGACTAAGGCTGGTACGCGCGATGCGAATCCGATGTCGTGTTGAC
>DASUKT010000160.1:0-2636 GCA_036278575.1 Pseudolabrys sp.
CGAACCGAGAGGGCTTGCGTGTGAAAAATTCAGCCAAAGGCATCGGCCTCGCCATTGTCGGCGGCGGACGCGTTGGGCTCTTTCGCGGCGAAGTCGCCGCGCGGCATCCGGCGGTGAAGTGGATCGGGCTTGCCGAAAAAAACCCGAACCGCGCCGGCGAAGTCGGCCCCAAAATCGATGCCGATTTTGTCACGCAGGATTACCGCGAATTGCTGAAGCGGCCGGAAGTGACGGCCTGCATCGTCGCGACCGACGAGCATTTGCACGTCGAGCCGATCATGGCGGCTGTCGAAGCCGGCGTGCCGCTTCTGATCGAGAAGCCGCTCGCGACCAATCTCGCCGAATCCGCGCGCGTGCTGCAAACGATCAAGAACGCGAAGCTCGATGCCGTTGTCGGCTATACGCAGCGCTTTCGCCGCCGCTGGCTTGCCGCCAAGGAAAAATGCCGTACGGGCGCTTTGGGCGACGTGACGATGGTCACCTCGCGCGCGTTCATGAACAGACTCGTCGCGATCGACAACTACAAGCGAACCGACGATCCGGCCACGATCTCACCGATGGTGATTTCCGGCACGCACGCGCTCGACATCTGCATGTGGTGCCTCGACGGCAAGACACCGGTCGAGTGTTACGCGCGTTCGATCGACAAGGTGCTCGGACCCTCTTACAAAGGCATCGACGCCACCGCCGGCATGATCATGTTCGGCGACGGCACGGTCTATCACCTCAATATTTCCTGGGCGCTGCCGGTGACCTGGCCGGGCGCCGTCTATTCGCTCGAAGTCGGCATCGTCGGCACCACCGGCGTGCTCACCATCGACGACACGCATCGCGACATCGTGCTCGCGGTATCGAAGGCGCAAAGCGAGGGCTACAACCCGGATGCGTCGCGCCTGGTCGATTTCATGGGCAGCTATCCGCCCGGCGACATGGCGCTCGGCGAATTGCGCGGGCCGATGGCCGAGGAAACGGTATCGTGGCTCAACCGCGTGGCGCTCGGCCTGCCGACGCCGGCGGCGACGGTCGAAGAAGCGCACCGCAACCTGATGCTGACCAAGGCGCTGGATCTGTCGGCGAAGCGCAAGCAGCCGGTGAAGCTGCCGCTCGATCCCGACGATGTAAAAGCGGCAGCCTGATCTGCGTCCGATGCGCTGGTCCGCCCTGCGCCGCTTCGCTACGAACTGAAATCGCCACCCTAAGAAGCAGAAGGAAAGATTGCGGGATGAACACGTACCGAAAAATTGCCATGTTGATTGGCCGGACGATGCTTGCCGCGTTGGCGGCGCTCATCGTGATGGCGGCGGACAACGCTCATGCCGCCTGGCCGGATCATACGATCACGATCATCGTCCCCTTCCCGCCCGGCGGACCGAACGACCTGCTTGGCCGGCTGCTGGCGGCGGAGCTTGCGCCGAAGCTCGGCCAGAGCGTCATTGTCGAGAACCGGCCCGGCGCCGTCGGCAACATCGGCCTGACGCTGGCAGCGCGTGCGAAGCCGGACGGCTATACGCTGATCTGCGTCACCGGCGTGGTCGAGATCAATCCGAGCGTCAGCAAGGTTGCGTACGATCCGCTCAAGGACTTCGCGCCGATCGCCTACCTCGGCGCGGCGCCCAATGCGCTCATCACGCGGCCAGCCTCCGGCATCAAGAATGTGAAAGACCTGATCGCGAAAGCCAAAGCCGAGCCCGGCAAGCTTACTTACGCCACGGCAGGCGTCGGCAGCGTTTCGCAGCTTGCGGTCGAACTGCTGAAATTGCGCGCGGGCATCCAGATGACTCATGTCCCGTTCGCCGGCGCGGCGCCGTCGCTGCAGGCCGCCCTTGCCGGAACGACTGACATTGCTTCGGTGAGCATTGCCAACCTGATCGGCTTTATCCAGGCCGGCAAGCTCATCGCGCTGGTGCAGACCGGCAAGGAGCACTGGCACGATTTGCCGAACGTGCCGACCATGGCGGAAGCCGGGATTCCCGACGCGGTGGTCGAAACCTCGCAAGTGTTACTCGCGCCGGCCGGAACGCCGGACGCAGTCGTCAAGCGCCTGTCGGAAGAAACACGCGTCATTTTGCAGAAGCCGGACATCAAGGCGAAGATGCTCAAGGCCGGCTTCCTGGTAAAATACGAGGGGCCTGCGGAATTACACGCCCGCATGGAACGGGAAATCCCGGTCTGGAAGGAGATCGTCGAGCGCGCGCGAATTGCCAAGAAGTAACGCGTGCAGAAAAGCACGGGTCAAGCTGCGGACCGGAGGATGTGAAGGCAGCGGCGTCCGATCGGCCTCATCCTGAGGAGCCGCGCGAAGCGCGGCGTCTCGAAGGATGAGGCGCCTCATGGTTCGAGACGCGCCGCGCAGCGGCGCTCCTCACCATGAGGCCCAATCAGCGGTCCCTTAGCGGTTTGATCGAAAGCGCTTCCGCAAGCTTGTCCAGTTGCACCAAGAGCTCCGGCGGCAGCGCCAGGCCGCTCTGCGAGCGGTCTGCGCGGCGCTTGGCGCGCTGATCGCCGGGCAGCCGCACGCTTTCGCCCGGCAACGGCTTGGTATCGCGCAGCGAGCGGATGTGGCGATCGACTTCCGCCTTGAAATGATCGAGCGGCTGGAAGCGCGCCGGATCGAGCGCCATCACGAATTGGCCGGT
>DASUKT010000161.1:0-6050 GCA_036278575.1 Pseudolabrys sp.
CCAGGGCGTGTTTTCGGAGACGTTCGCGACCCACGCCGAGGCGCTGGAAGCTGCGCGCCGGGCGGCCACCGAACAACGCATGCCCGGTCACACAGAGGCCATCGAATACGAGGACGCGAATGGCCGCTGGCATACGGAAACTGCGTCTGGCGGCGACCGGCCGGAAACCGACGTTGAAGACAGCAATTAGCTCAACCCAGTCCGGACCTGCTTTCCTCTTGCGTGTATGTTAAAAATACGCCAACCTGCGGTAGCAGGAGGCTGTGGGGCGTGTTTTCAAGTCGAGAGCGGGAGATTGCAGTCCTGGCTGTGGCGCTTTTGCTGGGCGCCTGCATGCCGCGCGACCCGATCGTTATCGGGACGAATACGGCGCCGGCTGGCAACTGGCGGATCGAGCAGCAGATTGATCGCGTTACCGGAAAACCAATCTCAAGTGCGTTTGTGACGACACACAAAGTGTCGACCTCAAAAATCCTCTTCCCACCGCCCGCGCAGCTTCAACTCCTGTGTTTCAAAGGGATGCCGAACGTCTCGTTCCTTTTTCCATTCAAAGTCGGGTCGACGAGAAATGCGTCGTTCGGCTATCGCTTTGACGAACGCCCGGGGCACGAAATCGACGTGCGATTCGTTTCCAATTACAGATCGGTCTTAATCGAGCAGCCGGACGAGGTGGCGCAGTTCGTCGATGAATTGTCGACAGCCAAGGGCCTTTACATACTTATCCGCTCGCTCACTGCCGCCGGCCGTACGACGGCTGAATTTCGCCTTGAAGGGGCACCGGCCGCGATCAAAGCGGCCTACCTCACGTGCCCCATACAAACTGCCAAGGTCGCCCAGACACCGACATCGAAGAAAAAGGCCGGCGCTCGCTGACACTCATCAGGTGTATTTCGGATCGCGGTCGAGCAGTTCGATCGAGACGCCTTGCGGACCGCGCAGGAAGCAAACTTTGATCCCGGGCCGAGGCGAGTGCGGCGGCTTGGTGAATTCGACTCCTTTCGCCTTGAGATCGGCGGCTACCGCGTCGATGCCGCTTACCGCCAGCCCGAAATGATCGAGTCCCTGATACGGCGTTATCGGAGGCGCATTGACGCCATCGCCGGCATTCACCTGCGCAATAAAAATCTTGGCGCCACCAAGCTTCAAATCGATGCGCGGCTTGCCCTGCTGCGTCGAACGAATCACCTCGGCTCCGAGCATCCGCTCAAACCATTGCGCCGTCGCCTCCGGATCGGGGCTGCGCAGGTGAATATGATCCCAATTGTAATTCGGCATGAGCTTCTCCGTGATGGCGGCGGAGAATACGCGCTCGGCGCGGTCAGCGCCATAACTCGTAAGCAGCCCATTTCTCCTCGGGAATTTCAGGGCCGATATGGTAGTCGAACGAGATGACCTTCAGATGATCGGCTGTCGCCTTACAGCTGTAGCTAAGCTCGTACCATTTCCCGCGGCTGCGGAACGCGCCGCCGTCCGCCTTGATGGCATTTTCGCTGATTCGGGTCTGCGTGACCGCGTTCGCCACGACCCGGTCGGGATGAAAGGGGTTGCGGCTGTCATTGATCTTTTTCATCGCGGTGTAATCGCAGATCTGCTCGAGCCTCGTAATCGGGTCAAGCCGCTTGAGACTGCGCTCAAAGCGACGATCTGCGGCATTCGCATTCACGACGGTAAAAATCAGCGTCCATACGACCGCGGCAGTCACGATCCGCCACAAGTTCATTCGAACTCCTTCATTCGTGTTGGCTGGCGATGCGCCGCGGCGTGAGCAAATCACATCGCCAAGATACCGAAAGATCGTTTTCGCAGGATAAACCGCGACATTATTTCCTGCTCTTTCCACGACATTTCGCGAGCCGGCGGGCTCGCAACAAAACAGAGAAATGACCGAGGAGCAAACAGGCAAGGACCAGGAATCGCGCGGTGCACTGTGTCGATTGTGTGGCCTCCGCGCCGCCGGCTTTCCAAAATTTAATGTGGCTACGCGGATTTGACTAATTTCCAAACGTCCTATTCACCGCTTGTTCACGCGAAACGTAGGAACCTCACCATTACAGTAAGCGTTTTTACATTGGTCGCGCAGGAAATTGGACATATCGACGTTTGATCAGGTGCGACTGAATCGAGTTTAAGGAGGAGAGGTACGCCATGAAAAAGACTCTGACAGCCCTTGCGACAGCGGCAACGCTCGCAGTTGCGGCGGTCGCAGTTCCGCAGCAGGCCGAGGCACGCGGTGGTGCGCTCGCCGCGGGAATCATCGGCGGCCTGGCAGCCGGCGCAATCATTGGCTCCGCCGCCGCGCACGGTCCCTACTATGGACCTGCCTATTACGGCCCCGCCCCTGCTTATTACGGTCCGGCCTGCTATTGGACACGGGAGCGAATCTGGAACGGCTGGGGCTGGCATTGGCGGCGCGTACGCGTCTGTAACTAGGCGGTAACCAACGAGCTGCACCGCGAAAGCGGCGGTTTGATTGAATTGAGCCCGGCGTTCTTTATAGAACGCCGGGCTTTCACGAGGGGCGGCCCGGCGCCACCAAATTTCTGCCAAAATTTAAGCCTGCCTCCTTTACAAGGACCGGGACGGGCTTAGTTTGAACCAACTGCGATCGGCCCCGGCCGACCAGGACCCTGGAGGGAAATCCTATGAAGAAGACCCTGTTTGCTCTCGCGGCGGCGGCCACCATCGCAGTCGGCTCGCTCTCTGCACCCACGACTGCCGAGGCTCGCTGTCACGGTTGCGGCGTCGGCGCTGGAATTATCGGCGGTCTCGCGGCCGGCGCCATCATCGGCGGCGCTATCGCCAACAGCCAGCCGCGCTACTACGCGCCGGCTCCCGGCTATGTCGTTTACGACGGTTACGGTGCGCCGTATCCGGTTGCTTGCCCGGGCGGTTACTGGGCACGTCGCCCGCTGCACGACCGTTATGGCAACGTGATCGGCTGGAGCCGTCCGCGCTTCATCTGCCCCTAAGCCGCAACTTCTGCCCGATTTACATCGCCGCAGCCGGTTCGGGGCTGCGGCGATGTTTTTTTGTCCAGTGATCAGTGGCGCATATTGTCGAGCACTGCGACGGTGGGCCAGCAGTCGATCTTCAGGTGATGCGCCTTCTGATACGCGCCGAGCGCGGCGCGCGTGAGCATCCCTGCCTTGCCGTCGATCTTGTCCTTGTAAAGCCCGAGCGCGGTGAGCCGCCGCTGCATCGTCTCCACGTCTTTTGTTTTCATCTGCGCGCCCTGGCTCCACGGATGCTCAAACGGGCGGCCGCCGGCGATGCGATCGCTGAGATGACCGACGAAAAGCACGTACAGATCCGAGTAGTTGTAATCCTTCAGCACGTAGTAATTCTTTGGCGTGAGAAAGCCCGGCCCGTAGGTGCCTTCCGGCAAGAGCAACGATGCTTCCGTTGAAAGCTCGATCGGTGTGAGCTTGCGATTATAAGCCGGCGCGAAACCGCGCTTGAGCCAATCGGCAACCGTGCGCGTATGACTCGGCTCGGCGATGGTGCAATCGACCGTTTTCGGCACGCGCACTTCGATCGCCCAGGGGCGGCCGGTCTGCCAGCCTTTGCCGGCGAGTTGTTTCGCAGCGGAGGCAAGCGCATCCGGCACGGAGGCCCAGATGTCGGCACGGCCGTCGCCGTCGAAATCGACCGCGTATTTGTAAAACTCCGATGGCAGGAATTGCGTGAGGCCCATCGCACCGCCCCATGACGAGCGCAGATCGCTGCGCGGCACACCGTCCTGCAGCAGCTTCAAAGCGTAGAGAAATTCATTGCGGAAGAAATCCTTGCGATGGCCGGCGTAAGCCTGCGTCGCCAGCACGCGCACGGCGTCATGTCCCTGAATCTCGCGGCCGTAATCGGTCTCGCGCGCCCAGATCGCGAGCACCACGTCGCCGGGAACGCCGAAGCGCTTTTCGATGCGCGCGAGCGTGTCGCGATATTTCGCGGCAAGTTGCTTGCCCTGCGCGCCAAGACGATTGAACGTCTTTTCCTTCAGGTATTGCCCCGGCGTCTGCACGAATTCGGGCTGCCCCGGCGGCGGTTTCTCCGGACGGCCGGGAATGGCGAGATCGGGCAGCGAGAAGTCGGGTGTAAGCCCGCGCGTTGCGGCGTCGAACGTCGCGCGCGAGATGCCGAGGTGTTGCGCCTGCGGCCAGGTCGATTGCAGCCATTGTTCGAACGCGGCGTCGGCAAGTGCCGGCGCGGCGAAGCCTAAAATGCCGAAGATGATAAGTGCTGCAAAACGAATCATGCGCTGAGTCTACGGCGCGAGCCGGCCGTCAGGCCGGGTCCCAGGCCATCACTTCCTCGCAACGAGCTGTCTCGGTCCGCAACACGTTGTTATTTCTCCTGCATGTTCACCGGCGTATACACGTGTTCGGTCGCGTCGTACACCGCGACCTGAACCACCGGATAGCTTTTCTTGAGCTTCGCGCCCGCCGTCATGGCTTCTTCTGAAGTCTCGTATCGAGTCTTCAATTTCCCATCGACGGACAGCGCAAAGCCCTCCGTTGGCGTCGTATTCGCGCGCAGGTTTCCGGGCTTCTTTGCATCTTGCTTCATGTCTTGTTCCTTTGTCTTGCATTCCGCCGCTTTCTTCGAACGAAACGGGTCGCCCCGAACGGCCGGCGATTCTTGTTCGATGCGCGCGGCCTACGCGCTAGCGCGAGCAAAATCAGCGACGTTGAGATCGTAGGAGCCTCTTTGGCCGCGAGCATAAACCCTCGCCGCGATGGCGTAGATCAGATCGCGGTTGACGTCGAATGCACGCAAAAAGCCAGCCTCGCAGGGCGGCAGATTCGGTTGAATTTGTCGCAGCGCATCTGCGCTCACAAAGAAAGAACTTTCCATGGATCGATCGTATCCCCAAAAGCGAACCGCGCGCCGCGTCGCGTCGTAACTGCGGCTCTCGTTGGGAAAGTTAACCGCCATGTTTACGCCATTGCCCTGCCGGCGCTGCCAGAGAGCCCACATTACGGCGCCTTTGCCCGAGCGGCCCCGACTTTTGAGATCGCTGTCTGCGCATCACGTTCTTTAGCGGCTGTAAGATTGACCGGATCGACGTTTAGCATCTCGACCGACGCTTGCGCCGGGATCATCATCATGGTCGCCACGCGGCGATAGACGGGGAACGACAGGCCCTCGACCAGTTCTTCGTCGGTTATTACTTCATAGTCACCTGCCGGCAAGACCCTGCTCACGCCGTCGAGCGAGAAGGGATGCCTGAAGGTCACGGTCTCGTGTTTCGTTCGCGTCATCATCGGATTTGAGCTTTCCTCTGCGGAGCGGAGATCAAACCGGTGCTACATCCTGGCCGAGCATCAGGACCGGGCTCGCGAACTGTGTCGACGATGGCATACGCCAATGTGTTTTCATCTTGAATGCTGTCGATTGGCGCACCCTTCGATCGCATCAAAGTCGGCATGTGAACCTTTCGCCCCGCTTTCGAGCAAGGGCCAGGCCGCGCGAATTTTCGTTGAACCGGGCACGAGTACCGAGACACCTCGGTAACGCGTCCATTAGCCGGAAGGTTGCTCTTTATTTCACGAAGAGCAAGGTAATCATGGGGTGAATGAACGACACCCGGTCAGCGGTCGCAAGAACCCGAGGGAGCGATCGATGGAAAGGCGGCAGAAAGCAGCATGGTCCACGTTTTATCGCCTGTTTTCGACGCCGGCCGGACCGTTCCGCCTTCATTTTCCCATCGGGCGACCGCGTTGTCGTGCGTTTCGATTTCCAAGCGATTTATTGCGATTCCGCTTTTCATCTAGGCGCCGACGGCAAGGCGGCAAAACATCACGGCGACGACCAGCACCCATGCGGTCGGCACGACGATCGGCGGCACGAACCATCGGGTCATGATGCCCTCTTGAAAAACGTGCTGCGGAAGTTGACGAGGCCACCAAAGAACGGCCTCGCATGCGGGTACATCATTTGAATGTCCAATCATTAAACAACGACTTTATGTGGAGACGAATCGCGGCCAACACAGGGGCAAGCCGTCGCACAAGCGAAATAAATAATCGGCCTTGCCGCCTTCACGCAGGCAA
>DASUKT010000162.1:0-16755 GCA_036278575.1 Pseudolabrys sp.
TCTAAGACATCAGCTTCGAGCCGAGCGCGAGGCCGATGATCACCGCGCCGATGAACAGCACGAGGAAGATACCGAACAGAACTTGCGCAATCGTGGCGGAGGCATGCGCAACGCCGGAAAAGCCGAAAATGCCGGCGATGATGGCGATGATGAGAAAGATAAGCGCCCATTTCAGCATTGGCGGCTCCCGAAGCTGGCGGCAACGCTCCTCAACCGCTTGGCCGCCCCTCCGGTTCCCCGCTTACTGCCCCGGCGAAATCGAACGGGGATCGCGCGGCGGCCACATGCCGCCTTCGACGCGGCTGATGAAATCGGCAAGCGTTTGATTGAACAGCCCTGGCTCTTCCAGATTGACGGCGTGTCCGGTTTTCGGAAACACGGCAAGGCCGGAAGCCGTAATATTCTTCTTCATGAACAGCGCCGGCTCGATGCAGCGGTCGTCCTCATCGCCGACGACGATCAATGCCGGCAACGCGATACGGCGGATGTCGCTTTCGAAATCGTAGATCGAAGGGCGGCCACCCTGAAAGTTGCGCATGGTGCCGGCTGAGCCTTTTGCATCGTGCTCCGCCAGCATTCGGACAAAATCGGCAAAGCCGCGTGGGTCCTTGACCTCAAACGGTATGCGACTCGGGCCGTGCCCGTAACCCTTTGCCACTTCCGCCGATCCCGCCCGCTCGAACAGCGCGGCGGTTTCCTGCGCGGCCTTGCGAAATTGTTCGGTGTACCACCGCTCGGAGCCGGAGCCGGCGCCGACCATGGTCAGCGACAAGGCGCGCGACGGATCATGCAGCCCGACTTGCAGCGTGGTGTAACCTCCCATCGACAAGCCGACGATATGCGCCTTCTCGATCTGCAAATGATCGAGCACCGCAATCGCGTCGCCGCGAAAATGCTCGTAGGTGTAAGCACCTGAGGAAGCCGGCACGTCGGACGGCGTGTAGCCGCGCGCCGAGTAGCAAATGCAGCGATGCCGGCGCGCGAAGAAGCGCATCTGCGGCTCCCAACTGCGGTAGTCGCCGGCGAACTCGTGCACGAACAGGATTGGCGTGCCGGACCCTGCCTCTTCATAATACAGACGCACGCGGTCTTTGGTCGTGGCATGAGGCATGGCGGCACTCCGGGGAATAGTCGGCGGTAATCTCGAGGCGGGAGCAAAGTTATAAGACGACGGCTCGGCTGCCGGAAGCCGTTTAAGACGCGGCACGCTCCGGTCATACGAAAACGGCCGGCATTTGCCGGCCGTAATTTCATAAAAAACGCGTCACCTTATTGCGGCGCACGCAATGCCCAGCCGAGATCCATGCGCCGGCGCCACGCGGTCTGCCGCAAACCCATAAGCCGACGGGCCGCGGTCTTGGCCTCGGCCCGGCTTGCCGCAGGGCAGATACGGTATTCGAGATCGGAAAGGCGCGGCAGCGGGGCAATGCTGGCGCGAAAGAATTTCATCCACGAGCGCCTGCCGCCGTCCGCGTTCAGTTCGGCGATGGCCCTGGCGGCATTGGCCGCGTGCCCGAAGGCGATCAGGCGGCCGGTCATCATGTGACGAACTTCGTAAACACCCGGCCCGGCCGGCGCGTCGATCGCGTCGCCACTCTGGGTCGTCGGAAAGCGCTTCCAGTTACTCCACGTTTGCACGGTCACGCCTGTTGCCTCCTGCCTTTGGTTCGCTCTGACGGTAGGCAGAAACGCAATAGCTTCGCAGTCGTTCCCGGTCCATCGACAAATTAAAAAAGGCTTAATGGGTGCGCTCAAGTCCTTGATTTCAGCCGCTAATGCCCGGGCAGCACGAGGACCTTCGGCTTGGTGGGAATGCTGGCCTTGGAAACAACGATCGAGGGCACCTCGTTGATTTCGACCGTCCATTCCTGACGCACGCGGTCGAGGAAGCGATTGAGGGTGAAGGCGCTGAAATAATGCATCGGAATCATCAGCGGCGCCTTGAGCGCGTGCAGCACTTCGACCATGCCATCGAGATCGAGCGTGTAACTGCCATCGACCGGCACCAGCACGACATCGACACGGCCGATTTCATCGAGCTGCTGTTGCGTCAGGGTGTGATGCAGGTGACCGAGATGGGCAATGCAGAGATTGGCCATTTCGAAGATGAAAATCGAATTTCCGTTGCGCTCGGTGCCGCCATCCCAGCGGCGGATGTTTGTCGGCACGTTGCGCACACGCACGTCCTTGTACTGCAGATCGATGCGCGCGGGCTTTTCGTTCTCCGCCCAGCCGCGCAAGACGTATTTGATCGCCGGATCGGGGTGATCGGTGTAGTGCGTGTCGTGCGCGTGATTCATCGTCGCGATGTCCGGCACGATGGGCGGGCGGACGTAGTCGTTGTAATCGGTTGCGATACGAACGAGCTGCGGGCTTTCGATCAGGAACGTGGAGTGCCCGATATAGCTGATGCGGACTTCGTCCGATTTCAGCGCGACCAGCCGGAAGAGCGCCGGCACGCCGAACGGCTGGCGTGACGCAATAAGGCCGGGGCAATTGGTGGCCATTTCGGGCTTGGCCGAAGGCGGTGCCGCGCCCTGGGCCGAAGCTTTTCCGGCCACTCCGAACAGTGCCAATACGAAAATCGTCAAAATAAATTTGGATAGACGGCCACGCATTGGCTGCTCCGCGCGCATGGGCGCGCGAAAATCTGGCATGGTTTGCCCGGCCTCGCCACCGCCTTCACGCATAAATGAAAGCGGCGCCCACTGGGCGCCGCTTCGCAAAATCAAAAAAAACGATCGTTCAGTAGGCCCTGAAGTAAGGACGGTCGCGCATGGAAACGATGTTGCCCTTGGGTGTCACGACGATCCAGCGGCCATCCTCACGTTTGATCGTTTCCACCGTCCCGAGGCCGGGCAGCGAAACGCCGGGAAGCACGCGATAGATGCCGCTGCGTCCTTCGACGTAGACGAGGCCGTTGCGTGTGGCTCGCACGACCCATCCATGCACAATCGCGGGGTCCTCGGCCGCAGCCGTCTTCGCGGCGCTCGCTGCATGTCGCGGCCGGATCGAACCGGTCGTCACTGGATCGGCGGCTTTCGCCAGCTGCTCCATATGATCGAGCCGCGTGCCGAGCTTGCCGAACTGCGCCGTGTTGCTCTTGTTGGCGGCGTCGAGTCCAGACCTCAGTGCGGCGATTTCTTTCTGCGCCCTGGCGGCGGCTTCGATACTCGCCGTGTTGAGTGTCGTCATCTGCTTCAGAAGCTGGCCGAGCGTTTGCTGCATCGCCTTCTGCTCGCCGATCGAGGCGGTGTCCAGTGTTGCAGGTGGGGCAAAGTAGGTATTGGCCGTTGCTCCGATCACCGCGCCAAAGGCTGCAGCGAAAACAGCCGATGCGACCAGTGCCGCAGAACGCTTCCGGCGAAGCGACGAAGCTTGCCCCGTTTTTGATGAACCCGTGACCGCCTGCGGCGGCTGAGTGCCGCTCGACTTTGCCGAGTCGGCCGAGCGATGGGACGCCGGCGAAATGGAAGGCGACTCGATCGATGGCAAGCCACTGCCGGTTGAGGTTTCGGTATTCGATCGCCCTGCCGGTTCGTTTTGTGAACCGGCAGCGTCCTTGCGCTTGAACATGTGGGTTGGTGACTCCCGGATTGGCCAGTCGCCAAGCGGTAACCATGTTCGGTTACTAACCGGTTACCAATCGCGGAGCGGTGCTCAAAAACAGTATTCGTCACCGGGATTGACGACCGGCTTAGACCGGTAAGAGATTTTGCTCGGCGATCGTTTTAAGCGATGCCTGCGGCCGGGCGCCGACGTGCTGGATAACCTCCGCCGCGGCGAGCGCGCCCAGACGGGCCGACGTCACATGATCCTTGCCGCGCGAATGACCGACGAGGAAGCCAGCGGCAAACAGGTCGCCGGCGCCGGTGACGTCGACGACACGGTCCACGCTCGCCGCCGGCACGGCTTCGACCTTCTCGCGCGTAACCACCACGCAGCCTTTTTCGCTGCGCGTCACGACGCCAAGCTTCGCATCGGCCCGAACGGCCTTCACTGCCGTGTCGAAGTCCGCCGTTTCGTAAAGGCTCAGCAACTCGCGCTCATTTGCAAACAGAATATCGACCATCCCGTTGCGGACGAGATCGAGGAACTCGGCGCGATAGCGATCGACGCAAAAGGCATCCGAAAGCGTCAACGCCACACGCCGATCGGCGCCGTGCGCGATTTTCGCCGCCTTCACGAACGCCTGTTTGGCTTGCGGCGGGTCCCACAGATAGCCTTCGAGATAGACAATCGCCGCCGAGCCGATCGTGTCCTCGTCGATATCGTCGGGCTGCAAGTCCTGCGCGGCGCCGAGATAAGTGTTCATGGTGCGCTCGCCGTCCGGCGTCACGATGATGTAGCAGCGCGCGGTAGAAGGCCCGCCGTTGGCCGGCTTGGTGTTAAAGGCAACCTGCGCGGCGCGGATGTCGTGCGAAAACGATTGCCCAAGCCCGTCGCTCTTGACCTTGCCGATAAAGGCCGCGCGCGCGCCGAAACTGGCGACCCCCACGATCGTGTTCGCTGCCGAGCCGCCCGAGCTTTCGGTTGCCGGCCCCATCGCATCGTAAATCGCCTGCGCGCGCGCCTCGTCGATCAGCGCCATGGCGCCTTTATGCATTCCCTGCTTGACGAGGAAGCCGTCGTCCGCTTGAGCGATCACGTCGACGATGGCGTTGCCGATGCCGAGAACGTCATAGCGAAGAGCGGACATGAAATTTCCTTCGTGATAATGCGCGCGCACTATAGCCGGCGATATGGGGCCGGCAAGCGCGGCGACAATGCACCGCTTGTCCATTGTCATGCGCGGGCTCGACCCGCCTCCGGGCCAAAGCATTTATTGATCGTCTGTCGCCGCGAACCCTTCGGCGGGCGAAGGCCCGCGCATCCATCCCTCTTCGCAAGAAGATGGATTGCCGGGGCAAGCCCGGCAATGACAGAAGTGCTGCCAGCCGCACGGGACAATGCTCTACAATGCGGGCAGAGGCCCACCGAATGTCATTTGCGCGCGATATCGCTACGGTCGGCAGCGGCGCGCTGATGTCGCGCCTGCTCGCGTTCGCGCGGGATGCCTTGATCGCCAGCATGCTCGGCGCAGGACCGTTCTCCGAAGCGTTTTTCGTCGTCCTGCAGATCATCAATTTTTTTCGCCGGCTTTTGGCCGAAGGCGCGCTTAACGGCGCGTTCGTACCGCTATGGCTCAAGCTGCGCGCCGGCGAAAACGGAGCCGCCAACGCCGACCGGTTCACCAAGCGCACATTGGTGATGATGCTCTCGGCCGCCGGCACTGCCGCGCTGCTGGCCAACATTTTCGCGCATTGGCTGGTGATCGCGATTGCGCCCGGCTTCGATCCAGGAAAACAAGCCTTGGCGGCGCTGCTGCTGTCGATTGCCGCCCCTTACATTTTCTTCGCCGGAGTCGTCGCGGTGATCGCGGCCGCGCTGAACGCAGAGGGACGCGTCGCCGCCACGACCATCAGCACGGTTGTCTTTAACGTCGTCATGGTGGCAACCGCTGTGTTGTTACTGGATCGGGAAATTTATCCGTTCGAGAAAACCGTCCTGCTGGCAAGCGCCATCGTCGTCGCTGCGATTGCGCAGCTTTTCATCACCGGGCTTACGTGGATACTGACCGGGAAGCGGTGGCAACGCTCCGAATACCACGTGCCGGACGAAACCCGAGCATTGTTTGTACGGGCGGTACCCGGTTTGGTTGGCGCCGGCATTCCGCAGCTCAAGCTGATCGCAGGCGCGGCAATTGCGTCAGCCTCGCCGGCAGCGGTGGCGTGGCTCTATTATGCCAATCGTCTCTATGAACTGCCGCTCGGCATCGCGTCCGTCGCGATTGCCGCAGTCATCGTTCCGCGCATCGCGAGCAGCGTTCGCGCCGCCGATGGAGCCGTTCTCGCCGCGGCGCAGTCGCGTGCCTTTGAGATCGCGCTCGGCCTGTCGCTGCCGGCAGCGACGGGCTTTGCCGTGCTGGCAACGCCAATCGCCGGTGGACTATTTCAGCGCGGCGCTTTCACGGCGACCGACACCGCGGCGGTCGCCGCCGCGCTGACGGCGATCTGTGCCGGGCTCCCAGGGCACGTCCTGGAGAAGGCGTTTGCCGCCGTCTCCTTCGCACATGAAGACACGAGGACGCCGATGCTGACGGCGCTCGCCGCGCTCGCCGCCGCCGTTCTCGGCGCGCTGCTGCTGTTTCCGCGTTATGGACACACTGGGGTCGCGGCGGCGATCGGAATATCGGCCTGGGTCGGTGCAGCGCTCCTCGGGCTGACGCTTTACCGCCGCGGCTGGCTGCGGCTCGATAGAAACGGGGCCGGCCGGCTGCCGCGCATCGTGCTGGCGACCGCCATCATGGGCGCCGTCGTCATGCTCGGGCGGCTCGAAGCGCCCGCCGCCACGCCGTCCTCGGCAAGCGGAATCGCGATCCTGCTTGGGCTCGTCGCCCTGGGCGTCATCGTCTATGCCGCGGCCTTGCAGCTTTTCGCTGTGGTGAACGTGCGCGATCTTCTCGTCGCCGTGCGGCGGAACGCCTGAAACCCTTGCGCCGCGCCGCTTGGCCGTGGCATTCACCGCGCCAGCAAAGGACGTGGGCTCATGGCGTTCAAGGAACTGGTTTTTTCCGGCGTGCAGCCGACCGGCAACCTGCATCTCGGCAACTATCTCGGGGCAATCGTCAAATTCGTCGCGCTGCAAGAGCGCTACGATTGCATCTATTGCGTCGTCGACATGCATGCCATCACCGTCTGGCAGGACCCTGTCGAGCTGAAGAAGACGATCCGCGAAGTGACGGCCGCCTTCATCGCCTGCGGCATCGATCCGCAGAAGCACATCATCTTCAACCAGAGCCAGGTCGCCGAGCACGCCGAGCTTGCCTGGGTGTTCAATTGCGTCGCGCGCGTCGGCTGGCTCAATCGCATGACGCAGTTCAAGGAGAAGGTCGGAAAGGATCGCGAGAACGCGTCCGTCGGCCTTTATGTCTATCCGAACCTGATGGCGGCCGACATTCTGGTCTATCGCGCGACCCACGTTCCGGTCGGGGAGGACCAAAAACAGCACGTCGAACTATCGCGCGACATCGCGCAGAAATTCAACAATGACTTCGGCGATTCGATCCGCTCGTACGGTTTCGGCGATGCGTTCTTCCCCCTGCCCGAGCCGCTTATTCAAGGCCCGGCCACACGTGTCATGTCGCTGCGCGACGGCTCAAAGAAAATGTCGAAATCGGATCCGTCCGACCAGTCGCGCATCAATCTGACCGACGACGCCGATGCGATCGCGCTAAAGATTCGTCGGGCGAAAACCGATCCGCATCCGCTGCCAAGCGAGGAGAAGGGATTGGCAGATCGGCCCGAAGCAGAAAACCTCGTGGGCATCTACGCCGC
This sequence comes from Pseudolabrys sp., assembly GCA_036278575.1. Lineage (GTDB taxonomy): Bacteria > Pseudomonadota > Alphaproteobacteria > Rhizobiales > Xanthobacteraceae > Pseudolabrys. Next base: position 7,377 of record DASUKT010000162.1, read on the forward strand.
TTTGCAAGCCACCAGTCGCGCGGACGTGCTCGGGCAGTTCGGCGGCGGGCAATTCTCCACGTTCAAAAATGCGCTGGTCGACCTTTCGGTCGCCAAGCTCGGTCCGATCGGGGCCGAGATGAAACGGCTCACGCAGGATCATGCTTACATCGACAAAGTGCTGGCGCACGGCTCGGAACGCGCGCAGGCGATCGCCACCGTGACCATGAAAGCCGTCAAGGACATCGTCGGTTTCGTGCGGCGCTGAAAGAACCGTCATCCCGGAAAGCACGCGCCCGCTTGTCGCCGCGTCGTCAAGCTGTCACCATCTGCGCGCCTTGCCGTATCGAAATCCGCCGGGAGCGACGACGATGAGCAGCAAGCGCCGCAGCTTCGAGACCGGACACAAGCGCAAATATCTGGTCGTTATCGACGACACCGAGGAATGCGACCGCGCGGTCTATTGGGCCGCAAAGCGCGCGGGACGCACCAAGTCAGCCGTCGTGCTGCTGCGCGTGATCGACACGACTGATCGCAACAGGCAGTGGCTGGGAGTCGCCGATATTATGCGCACCGAGGCGCACGAAGCGGCGAAAGCCGCGCTCGATAAATGCGCGGCGCGGGTCAAAAAAATCAGCAACGTGAAAACCGATCGGGTGATCCGCGAAGGGGACGTTACCGAGGAGACGATACGGCTGATCGAGGAAGATGCCGATATCGGCATTTTCGTCCTTGCCGCGGGGACCGGCAGCGAGGGCCCGGGCCCGCTGATGAGCAGCCTCGCCAAAACCGCCGGTACCTTCCCGATCCCGCTCGCCATCGTGCCGGGGCATCTGAGCGATGAAGATATCGACGCAAGCTCGTAGGCCTTAACCGGCGGGTTGACCCCGGCGGTTATGGTCGCCATTTATCTGCTATATCCAAGGCATCCGGCGGGCCTTGAACCCGCTTGAGGAGCAAAAAGGCCATGTTCATCCAGACCGAAGCGACACCCAACCCTGCGACTCTGAAATTCCTGCCGGGCCGCGCCGTGCTCGAAAGCGGGACGCTCGATATGCCGACGCGTGAAGCTGCCACGCAGTCACCTCTGGCCGAGCGTCTGTTCGACATTCACAATGTCGGCGGCGTCTTCTTCGGCTCCGATTTTATTTCCGTCACCAAGACCGATGGCGAATGGCAGCAGATCAAGCCCGCCGTGCTCGGCGCCATCATGGAGCACTACATGAGCGGCGCGCCGCTGCTTGCGGCCGATGCACAGCCTACGGAAACGGCCGGAGACGAGTTCTTCGATGCGGGCGATGCCGAGACGGTCGCGACGATCAAGGATTTGCTCGAGACGCGCGTGCGCCCAGCCGTCGCCAGCGACGGCGGTGACATCACGTTCAAGGGCTACAAGGAAGGCGTCGTCTTTTTGCACATGAAAGGCGCCTGCTCCGGCTGCCCCTCGTCCACCGCCACGCTGCGGCACGGCATCCAGAATCTGCTGCGCCACTTCGTGCCAGAGGTGGTCGAAGTCAGGCCGGTGTAACGAGCGTCATGCCCCGCGAAAGCGGGGCATCCAGTATTCACGCGGCCTGCTCTATAATCGAATCGCTTGCGGTTACTGGATCACCCGCTTTCGCGGGTGATGACGGCTCTGGGCTTACCATGCGCATCTTCGCCATCGACACCGCACTCGGCGCGTGTTCGGCTGCCATACTCGATACGGATGAGGCGGCCGTTTCCGCGCAGGAATCGCTGCCGATGGCGCGGGGCCACGCGGAAGCGCTGATGCCGCTCCTCGCCCGCGTTATCGATTCGAGCAATCTCGACATCTCTGAAATCGACCGTATCGCCGTCACCGTCGGCCCCGGCAGCTTCACCGGCTTGCGCGTCGGCATCTCCGCTGCGCGCGGGCTGGCGCTCGCATCCGGGAAACCCGCCGTCAGCGTGACGACGCTTGCAGCGTACGCCGCACCCTATTTCGACGCCGACGACACGCTGCCCGTTGTCGCGGCGGTCGATGCGCGCCACGAGCACATTTATTTGCAGGTATTCGGGCCCGGCGGGCACACCTTGGTAGCGCCGCGCCTGAGCTCGTTACGCGAGGCGTTGCGCGTTTGCACAAACGGCGCACCGCGCATCGTCGGCACCGCCGCAAATCTCATTGCCTCCGCCTGGCCGAGCGGAGAACGCGAGCCGAGCAGTGTCGATCCGCGGCCTGCCCCCGAGATCGAATGGGTGGCGCGGCTGGGCGCCGCCACTGAAGACACCGGCATGCCGCCCAAGCCGCTTTATCTGCGCGCGCCCGATGCCCGACCGCAGGACGCGGCGCGGTTGCCGCGCCGATGATCTCTTTCGTTCGCAAGCTTTTTACCGGGGCGAAGCCGGCGTTGTCGGAAGCGGGTCCGCACGACGCCGCTGCAATCGCGGCCTTGCATGCAAACTCGTTCCATCGCGGCTGGAGCGAGGAGGAAGTGGCGGCACTGCTGCTCGATCGCAGCGTGATCGCTCACCGGGCCATCGTCGGCGCAACGTTCGCAGGATTTCTGATGTCGCGGCAGGCCGCCGACGAAGCCGAAATTCTGTCGGTCGCGGTCGACGGCGCCTTCCGCGGGCGCGGACTGGCGCGCGATCTGCTCCATCTTCATTTGCGCAGGCTCGCGGGTCTTGGCATCCGCAAGGTATTTCTCGAAGTTGATGAAAATAATGAGGCCGCCGTGCGACTCTATGGCCGCGCAGGTTTCCACGAAGTGTCGCGCCGGTCCAATTATTATACCGAGCCAGGCGGCAAATCGGCGAATGCGCTGGTGTTGCGCCGCGATCTTCCTTGATCGGGCGATGGACACGAGTGGCCGCGGCTCAATATTATGCAGTGCCGGATGGGAGTTCAGAACTAGTGGTCGCGCCGGAAAAGCAACATCACGATAAGGGTCATATCGAAGCCCTTTGTGCCGCAAAAGGCATGCGAATGACCGAGCAGCGCCGCACCATTGCGCGCGTGCTCGCTGCGGCGGACGATCATCCCGATGTCGAAGAGCTTTACCGCCGCTGTGTGAAGGTGGATGACCGCATTTCGATCTCGACGGTTTATCGCACCGTCAAGCTGTTCGAAGACGCCGGCATCATCGAACGGCACGATTTTCGCGAAGGCCGCGCGCGCTATGAGCAAAGCCCCGAGGCGCACCACGATCATCTTATCAATTTACGCAGCGGCGAAGTGATCGAATTTCAGTCGGAAGAGATCGAACGCTTGCAGACGGAAGTCGCCCGCAAGCTTGGCTATAAGCTCGTGGACCATCGGCTCGAACTCTACGCAATTCCGCTCAAGGACGACAAAGCCTGATGTGGCGGGTGCGCGGCCTGTTCATCGCGGCGCTTTTCTTCACGATGACGCCGCTGCTGATTTCACTTCAGTGGCTGCTTGGAAAGCTCGGCCTGCCCGGCTGGGGATTCATTTGCCGTAACTATTATCGCGTGCTGTGCAAGATCATGCGCATCCGCGTCCATGTGACCGGCACGCAGGTCCGCGACCGCCCGGTTCTGTTCGTGTCCAATCATGTATCGTGGACGGACATATTGGTCATCGGATCGCTTTGCCCGGTCGCCTTCGTCGCCAAAAGCGAGGTGCGCAAATGGCCGTTGGTCGGCATAACGGCCCAGATACAGAGAACGGTCTTTGTCGACCGCGCCCGGCGGCATCAGACGGCCGGCGCCGTGGCCGAAATCGCCAAGCGTCTCAAGGGCGGCACGCCCGTCGTGCTGTTTGCCGAAGGCACGTCGAGTGACGGCAACCGGGTGCTGCCGTTTCGCTCGGCGCTGATTGGCGCCCTCCGGGACGGCGCGAATTACGAGACCGAAAAGCCGTTCCTCATTCAGCCGATGGCGATCTGCTACACGGGCGCGCAGGGCCTGCCGATGGGCCGCCAGCACATGCCCCTCGTCGCCTGGTACGGAGACCTTGATTTCATGCCGCACATCAAGAATCTCATAAAAAGAGGCGCGGTCGATGCCGTGGTTTCGTTCGGCGAACCGATTGCGGCCAGTGGCGACGAGGACCGTAAGGAAATGGCGAAAACGCTGGAGAACACGGTAAGACGGATTATGACGACCGCCTTGCGCGGCAGAACGCTCACGCGAGCGGCTGCGACGCGAGCAGGTGCCGGGTTCTAGATGAGAAATCCGATCGACCTTAAAATTACGATAAATCAACAGGATAGGTCGCCGGGACAATTACGCGGCGACAGGCTAGATTGGTTCCGGTACATCCGAACGGCATGAGCAGGGTCCGCAAAGTCCACGTCAAATCCTTCGGCTGCCAGATGAACGTCTACGACTCCAATCGTATGGCGGACACGCTGGCACCGGCAGGGTTTGCGGAAACCGGAACGGTGGCCGATGCCGATCTCGTCATCCTCAACACCTGCCACATCCGCGAGAAAGCCGCCGAGAAGGTTTATTCCGAGATCGGCCGCATCCGCACGATGAAGGAAGCGGCCGCGCGCGAAGGCCGCCGTATGGTGATCGCGGTCGCCGGCTGTGTCGCACAGGCCGAAGGCCGCGAGATCATCCGCCGCGCCGGTGCCGTCGATCTTGTCGTCGGCTCGCAAAATTACCACCGGCTTCCCGACCTGCTTGCACGCGTCGAAAACGGCGAGAAAGTCGTCGATACGGAATTTCCGATCGAGGACAAGTTCGACGCGCTTGCCTCACCGACGCGTACGGCTATCGCCAAGCGTGGTGTCACGGCCTTCGTTACCGTGCAGGAGGGCTGCGACAAGTTCTGCACCTTCTGCGTCGTTCCCTACACGCGCGGCGCGGAAGTCTCGCGGCCGGTCGAAAAGGTCGTTGCGGAAGTCAAAAGGCTGGCGGATGCCGGCGTGCGCGAAGTCACGTTGATCGGCCAGAACGTCAACGCCTATCACGGCGAAGGTCCGGATGCGCGGCCGCGGTCGCTTGCAAGGCTCCTGTATCGTCTCGCCGAAGTCCCGGGTGTGGCGCGGCTGCGCTATACCACCAGCCATCCCCACGACATGGGTGAGGACCTCATCGCCGCGCATCGCGACCTGCCGGCGCTGATGCCTTACGTGCATTTGCCGGTGCAATCCGGGTCCGATCGTGTGCTCGCGGCCATGAACCGCAAGCACACCGCCGACCATTATCGCGACATCGTTGCGCGCATGCGTGCAGCGCGCTCCGATCTTGCTTTTTCGTCTGACATCATCGTCGGCTTCCCCGGCGAAACCGAAAAAGACTTCCGGGCAACGTTGGCGCTGATCGAGGATGTCGGCTTTGCCGGTGCGTTTTCCTTCATGTACTCGCCGCGCCCGGGCACGCCGGCCGCCGAAATGAACCAGGTTGCGCCGGAAGAAAAATCGGAGCGCTTGCAGCGGCTGCAAGCGCTCATCACCAGCCAACAGCGCGCTTTCAATGCGACGTTTGCCGGGTGTACCGTTGACATCCTGCTTGAAAGGCCCGGGCGGCTGGCTGGCCAACTGGTCGGCAAGTCCCCATATCTTCAGGCGGTGCAGGTTATGGCGCCGGCCGAGCACATCGGTGAAATCGTGCCGGTCACGATCGCGGAAGTTGGAACGAATAGCCTGTTCGGCGAACTATCTTCTTCTTGCTTGCCTCCCTCTCAACGGAGGAGGGAAACGATGATGGCAGGAGCCTGAAACCCCTTTGCGCACGCCGGATTCCGCGATTCCTGCTTCCGCCGCCTCGGAAGAAACCGCGACCACCCAGATCGTGCTCGCTTTCGACGACAATCGCCTTGCGTCCATCCTTTTCGGACAATACGGGCAAAATCTTGCGTTGATCGAACGAAAGCTCGGCGTCGTGGCGGAGCAACGCGGCAACCACGTCACCATTGAGGGCTCGCGCGCCGCCTGCGAGCAGGCGCGCAACGTTCTTGAAACTCTCTATGAGCGAACGAAGCGCGATAACGAATTGGCTTCGGGCGATGTCGAAGGTGCGATTCGGCTCGCAATCTCGCAAGGTTCCCTGTTCGATTACGACGCCGGGACGGCGCGCGCAGCGTTTGAGGAAATCAACCTGCGCAAGCGTCCGGTGCGCGCCCGCACTGCCGCGCAGGATGCCTACATCCGCGCGCTGAAACGGCATGCACTCGTCTTCGGCACCGGCCCGGCAGGCACCGGCAAGACCTGGCTTGCCGTCGCGCACGCCATTCAACTTTACGAGCGTAAGGAAGTCGATCGCATCATCCTGTCGCGGCCGGCAGTCGAAGCTGGCGAACGGCTGGGCTTCCTGCCCGGCGACATGCGCGAGAAGGTCGATCCTTATCTGCGTCCCGTTTACGACGCGCTTTACGACTTGATGGACGCGCGCATTGTCGAACGTGCGCTGCAAGCCGGCGAGATCGAGATCGCTCCACTCGCTTTCATGCGCGGACGCACGTTGTCGAACGCCGCCGTCATTCTCGACGAAGCGCAAAACACGACCTCCATGCAGATGAAGATGTTCCTGACCCGGCTCGGTGAAAACAGCCGCATGATCGTCACCGGCGATCCGAGCCAGGTCGATCTGCCGCACGGCCAGACGTCGGGGCTCGCCGAAGCGGTCAGATTGCTGGCCGGGATCGAGGGCGTCGGTCACATCGTCTTCACCGCCGAAGACGTGATCCGGCACGAACTCGTCGCGCGCATCGTGGAAGCTTACGACCGCGCAGCACCGTCCCGCCCGCGTGGGAACACGGAATGAGATCGTCGAAGATCAAGCGCCCGAAAGCACCCGCAATCGATATTCAGGTGCGTTCGGCTCGCTGGAAAAAAGAAGCCGCGGCTGAAAAGACCGTACGCAAGGCCGTTATTGCGGCCGCGGCTGCACTACGCAAGTCCGGCGGCGAGATCAGTATCGTGCTGACGGACGACAAAACCATTCGTGCGCTCAACCGCGATTGGCGCGGCGTTGACGGGCCAACTAACGTCCTGTCGTTCCCGGCGCCTTCCGGCAATGGACGGGCCGGCCCGGTTCCGCTCGGCGATATCGTGATCGCGTTCGAGACTCTCAGACGAGAGAGCGCGGAAGAAAGCAAGCCGTTCCTGCATCATCTGTCCCATCTCGCTGTCCACGGGTTTCTCCATCTCATGGGCTACGATCACCGGAACGACAAGCAGGCTGCCGCCATGGAACGGCTTGAACGTGCAATTCTGGCCCTTCTTAACGTGGCCGATCCTTATCGTCCGCGAGCGCGATGACGCCCGACCGTCATGACCGATAGCGATTCTTCCAGATCGGCCGATGCATCCGGCACAACGTACGAGCCGCGCAATCTGCCGGTGCCCGTGCCGCAGCCGAGCGATGCTGCCCGCAGCGAAGGCTGGTTCAGCCGCACATTACGTGCGCTGTTCGGCTGGAGATCGGGCTCGATCCGTGCCGATCTGAGAGACGTTCTCGAGAACGCAACGCCCGGCGAATCCGGATTCCTGCCGCAGGAAAGCCGGATGTTGCAAAACATTCTCAGCCTGCGCGAGCGGCGCGTGGATGACGTGATGATCCCGCGTGCCGACATCGTCGCGGTGCAGCAGGATATTTCGCTCGGCGAACTGATGCGCACATTCGAGCGCGCGGGTCATTCGCGGCTTGTCGCCTATAACGATACGCTCGATGACCCGATCGGGATGGTGCATATCCGCGACCTGCTGGCCTTCATGACGGAACGCGGCTCGGTCGACCCGCAGAAAAATGCAAAGCGCAAGAAGCCGCTGGCAGCCGACCTCGATCTCAAATCGATCAACCTGGCCATGCCGTTGTCGTCCGCCAATTTCGTGCGCGAGATTCTTTTCGTGCCGCCGTCGATGCGCATCATCGATCTGCTCGCCAAAATGCAGGCGACCCGCATCCATCTCGCGCTCGTCATCGACGAATACGGCGGCACCGACGGCCTTGTCTCGATGGAAGACATCGTCGAGCAGATTGTCGGCGACATTGCCGATGAGCACGATGAGGACGAGTTGCCGGGCGTCGTGCGCCAGCAGGACGATACCTACATCGCCGATGCGCGCGCCAAGCTCGAGGATGTCGTCAACATAATCGGCCACGAGTTCGACGTCGGCGACGCCGCCGAAGAAGTCGATACGCTTGCCGGCTATCTGGTCACGCGCGCCGGGCGCCTGCCGGTGCGGGGCGAACTTATTCCGGGACCTGGACTCTACGAGATCGAAGTCCTGGATGCCGATCCGCGCCGCATCAAGCGCGTGCGCATCTACAAGCTGAAGGATCGCCGCGAGCGGCCGCGGGAGCTGCGCCGCCGCGAGCCCGATGCAACGGTTTCGGTCGCCACGCCGGTGTTGCCGATCGAAGATGTTGCGTCTACCAAGGACCCTGGGCGAAGCAACGAATCACCATCGACGAACAAGTCCAGCGGCCCGTGATCCTCATCCGCCTCGCGCACTCGATTATGCTCGCCTGGGGCTGGCAGCGCGCGCTGATTGCGTTTGTCGCAGGCATCGCCTCGGCGCTTGCGCTTGCTCCGATCAACGCCTGGCCGGTGCTGTTCCTGACCTTCCCGGTATTGGTCTGGCAGATTGACGGCGCTGTCTCCGGCCGCTGGAGCAACGCTTTCGCTGCGGCGATTGTCGGCTGGTGCTTCGGCTTCGGTTATTTTCTGGCGGGTCTCTATTGGGTCGGCTACGCCTTTCTGGTTGATGCCAAAACATTCGGCTGGCTGCTGCCGTTCGCGGTAGCAGGTCTTCCCGCTTATCTTGCGCTCTATACCGCGGCAGGTTTTGCGGCCGCCCGCATGATCTGGGTGCGAGGACCTGTGCGCATCCTGGCGCTCGCCGCCGCGCTGACGATTTCCGAATGGCTGCGCGGTCACTTGCTCAGCGGCTTTCCGTGGAACGCCTTCGGCTATGCCTTCTCCGAGCCGTTGGTTCTCGCGCAAAGCGTCTCGCTCGTCGGTGTCTGGGGCCTCACGTTTCTTGCGGTTGCGATCTTCTCAATTCCTGCGGTGCTCGCCGACGACAAGGACGACACGCCGCGGCCGCGCCGTCCGGTCGTCATCGGCATTATCGCCTTGGCCGCAATGACCGGATACGGCGCATACCGCCTTTCGACAAATCCCTCGGAATTCGTCAGTGGCGTGCGGTTGCGCATCATGCAGCCGAATTTACAGCAAGACGAGAAATTCAATTACAGCGCCAAAGAAAGCGTGATGGATCGTTATGTCCGGCTTTCCGACCGCGCCACGGGACCGCAATCGACGGGCTTGCGTGACGTAACGCATCTCATCTGGCCGGAAGCGGCCTTCCCGTTTTTCCTGACGCGCGAGCCTGATGCTCTCGCGCGCATCGTGCACATGCTGCAGCCGAACACGGTGCTGATTACCGGTGCGGTGCGCGCCGCCGACACGGATCCGAACCGGCGCGTCTCGCGCGCCTACAATTCGGTCTATGTGATC
>DASUKT010000163.1:0-2308 GCA_036278575.1 Pseudolabrys sp.
ATGCGCCTGACGACAACGCGGTCGTGAAGCGGACGAAATTTCATGTTTGTCCTCCTGGGATATTGAAAGAGCTGTGCTTTTCGGTAGCTGGCAGAACCCCTCGCCAGTACCTGGCCGCCAGATGGGTGGCCAAATTTTTGGCGGCAAGAGGTGTCCGGAAAATTTTTAGCACTCATTTTGATTGAGTGCCAACAATTGCGGAAAATTGTTGGCGATCAATGGTTAACGGGTCAACGGTAGGAACCGGGTTTCGGCCAACCACGTTGACGAGTGCCGCGCGAGGGAAGCGGCAAATCCGGGCTGTTAGCAGGGCGTCAGGCTTGCTGATAACGCCTTGATTTTAAACACTTTGTTTACCAATCGGGCTTGCAATGAGCACTGCCCGGACGGGAAACTTTGTGTCCGATTCGAAAGGGGACGCCATGGTTTCTACGGTTTCGTTTGACTTCCAAAAGCAAGTCGAAGGTTACGGTCTGACCACCGCCCACATTCTGTATCGGCGTCCCGATCATCGTTGGCTGCTACAAAGCTACGTATGGCAGGCCTACGATATGTTTCCGCAATTTCCGGAGCTGCAACGCTTCCTTGCGTTCTGGCAGGAGAAACTGGAAGGGCCGTTGCACTCGGTGCAGGTCGCACACTGCAAGCTGATCAAGCCGGCGGATTTCCGCCCGGTAAACGGCGAATTCCGTTTGCACTGATTCGGCGCGACCTGACCGACGAATCTTTTACGAGGCGCGCAAGCGCGTGCCGCCGCAGCGGAATCTCGCGCGCCAAGCCGTCAACCTTATTCTCGCCGTCTCAACACGCATAAGATTGCGACATTGCGGCATCACATCAAACCGGCGTGAAATGGACGGAAAACGGCGAGCGGGACGAGACAAATCCGAATACTTCACGATATTCGCAACAATTGCCGGCGCGATGAGTGCGTCGCGCCTGGCGGTGCTGACAATCAAGAAGAGAGGAATTCCATGCGTGTAGCGGTTATCGGAAAAGGCAATGTCGGGAAGGCGCTCGCACCGAATATGGCCGCGGCAGGGCACAGTGTCGTCTATGGCGTGCGCGATCCTCGCGATGCGAAATATGCGAGCGACGATGGAGTACCACTGAAGACCGTTCGCGATGCGGTTTCGAATGCAGAGATTGTCATTCTTGCCATTAATTGGGGCGCGGTTGACAACGTGCTCGCGGACTGCGGCGACTTGGGTGGTAAAATCCTGGTTGACTGCATCAATCCCTATGATTTCCGAAATAATCTCGCACCGCTCGTCGCGCCCGACCAGTCGGCCGCGAAAATCATTGCCGGCAAAACCACTGCCAAAGTGGTCAAAGCGTTCAACCAGGTCGGCGCGGCAGTCATGGCGCAAGCGCGCAAGCGGAAGGCGAAACCGCTTCAGTTCGTTGCCGCCGATGATAAAGACGCGAGAGCAAAGGTCATCCAGCTCGCGAAGGAGATCGGTTTCGATGCCCGCGATGCCGGCGGTCTTGAGTATGCGCGCGAACTGGAAGGAATGGCGCGGCTGTGGATCGCGCAGGCTTTCGGACACGGTATGCCGCCCGCGGCGGCTTGGCTTTTGACGGCCGAGTAAATCGCTACCGTCGGTCTGCGCAGGCTCGTCGCCCCCTCAACGATGTTTCCGCTGAATCAGCATCTCAATTTGCGGCAACATGCGGGTGACGACGATGCGATAGCCTTGCGCGTTGAAGTGTTGCCCGTCGCTTGCGCGGAATTTGCCGGGCGGCAGCTTCCATTGCGCGTAGGGAATGCCGTTCGCTTTTGCAATGGCGAGTAAATCAAGCGAGCCGAGTCCGATCAGCAGAACCTCGAGATTGCGCTTGCGCAGCGCTTGGACGATTTCGGTCAAGTTCTTGTGCATGGCCGCGGCCGGCACGTGCATACGCAGATCGTTGGCGCCGAGCTCGACGATGGCGATATCGGTGTCCGGCCCGATGGCTTCATCGAAGCGTGCGAGCGCGCCCTTGGTGGTATCGCCGCTGATGCCGGCATTGGCCACGCTGACGTCATAGCCTTTGGCGTGCAGCATTCTCTGGAGCTGGGCCGGGTAGGCGTCCTTCGGGTCGACCAGCCAGCCTTCGGTTGCGCTGTCGCCGAACGCAACAATGTGAATCGTCTTCGCCTGCGCTCCGCAGAACGCCAATAAGCCAATCAGGGCAGCGATTAGTGGCCGCATCAATTCAACACACCGACGATTGCGCCCATCAGGCACGTGGTCAGCGTGCCGGATACGATCGATTTTCCGCCGAGCGAGATCACGTCCTTGCGGCGCTCCGGCGCCATGGTCGA
>DASUKT010000164.1:0-10773 GCA_036278575.1 Pseudolabrys sp.
CGCAGTTCAATTTCTGTCGCGTGTCGCTGGCGTGTTCGCGGCCGGGCTGATAGGCGCCGCCGTACTCGTCATATGCGACATGGTGATTGAGCGCTACGGCCTCAATCGCGAGAGCATCTGGCAAATCGACGTTGTCACTTACTGCATCGTTGGCGCGACTTTTATCGGCAGCGCCTATGTGCTGATGACACGCGGCCACGTGAATGTCGATTTGCTGCCGCTTCATCTGGGTGAGCGTTCGCGCTTCTGGCTCGCGCTGTTCACCATGCTGCTGGCGATGAGCTTTTGCATCGTGCTCTTCGTGCTGTGCACGGCCTATTGGTACGAGGCGTGGAGCGAGAACTGGCATTCGGACACGGTGTGGCGCGCCCGTCTGTGGGTACCCTTTGCATCGATGCCGATCGGACTGGGCCTTCTTGTCCTTCAATATATCGCCGAACTGATTTGTCTGGTGACCGGCCGCGCGCCGCCCTTCGGCCTCACCGGAGACAGGTTGACGCACTCATGAGCATTACACAGGAAGGCGGTGTTGTTCTCGTCGTTACGCTGCTGATGCTGCTTTCGGGCGTGCCGGTGGCGTTCGGCCTCGGTGCGATCTCCATTGTATTCCTGCTGATCTTTCAGGGCATCAGCAGCATGCACGTCGTCGCAGAGACGTTCTATTCGGGCCTCGACGAATTCACGCTCGTCGCCATTCCGATGTTCGTGATGATGGGCGCGGCGATCGGTTCTTCGCCCGCAGGCAAGGATTTGTACGAAGCGCTTGACCGTTGGCTGTATCGTTTGCCGGGCGGCTTGGTGATTTCGAATCTCGGCGCCTGTGCGATCTTCGCGGCGCTCACCGGTTCGTCGCCTGCCTGCTGCGCGGCGATTGGGAAAATGGGCATTCCCGAGATGCGCCGCCGCGGTTATCCGGACGGCGTTGCCACTGGCTCGATTTGCGCAGGCGGCACGCTCGGCATTCTGATCCCGCCATCTGTCACATTCATTCTCTACGGCATAGCGACCGAAAGCTCGATCGGCCGACTGTTCATTGCCGGCGTGTTGCCCGGCGCCATGCTGACCGGGCTGTTCATGCTGTGGACGCTGTTCGTGATCTGGCGCAGCGGCTTTCGCTCTCACGCCGCTGACTTTCGCTACACGTGGAAGCAAAAATTCGAGTCGATCCCGAAGATTGCCCCCTTCATCGTTATCATCCTGGGCGTGATGTACGCGTTGTACGGCGGCGTCGCGACGCCGTCGGAGGCGGCCGGCGTCGGCGCAGCGTTGTGCCTGATTCTCGCTATCATGATCTACCGGCTGTGGCGGCCCGAGGATATCTGGCTGATCCTGCGCGACACGATGCGCGAGTCGGTGATGATCCTGACGATCATCGCCGCCGCCGTGTTGTTCGGCTACATGCTGACATCGCTTTATCTCACCCAGACGTTGGCGCAGGCGATTGCCGATGCGCACTTCAACCGCTGGGTGTTGATGTTCATGATTAACATCTTCCTGCTGGTTTGCGGCTTCTTCATTCCGCCGGCGGCGATCATCCTGATGACGAGCCCGATCCTGCTGCCGATCATTACCGCAGCCGGTTTCGACCCAATCTGGTTCGGCGTGGTCCTGACGATCAATATGGAGATCGGCCTGATCCATCCGCCCGTCGGCCTTAACATTTATATCGTTAACGCTATCGCGCCGGATGTGCCCCTTGCCAAAGTCATGTGGGGCACGCTGCCTTATGTCATCTGCATGATGCTCGCCATCGTGATCTTGTGTATCTTCCCGGAGATAGCCACATGGCTGCCGAACTATCTGATGGGTGTCGGCAAATAAATGGGCGGCTGATCTGGCCGCCCGGGTTACAAGGGTCGGCATGAACGTTTCTTTTTTCGGCGAGTTGCTGCAATCGATTTCCGATCGCGGACGGGCGCTGCTGGATCGCGCCCGCGACCGACGCGGAACATCGTCAGTCCGCTCCGAAAGTCTGGTCGAACTCTGCGAGCAATTGCTGTCGGGACGCGGCGAAGCGTCGGGTGTTGCGCTCGCGCGCGATATCCTCGCGCGCTATAGCGAGCTCACGACCGGCCCCCGCATCGCGTTTTTCGAGGCGCTGGCCCATCGCTTCGGGCCCGATCAAGCCGCTCTGGAAAAGGCGTTCGCCGCCTGGCGCGAAGCGCCATCCGATGCAACGGCTGCGGCGGTCCACGCGGCTTCGGAACCGCGCCGGCAGGAGCTGTTCCGCCGGCTCAATCTCGCGCCCGGCGGCACCGCCGCGCTGGTGCGCATGCGCGAGCAACTCATGGACACGCTCGATCATCGCCGCAACGATCTCGCGGCGGTCGATGCGGATTTTGTCCATCTGTTCTCATCCTGGTTCAACCGCGGCTTCCTGGTCTTGCGTCATATCGGCTGGTCGACGCCGGCCATCGTCCTCGAAAAACTGATCCGCTACGAAGCCGTGCATGCGATCAACGGCTGGGAGGACCTGCGCCGCCGCATCGATCCGCCCGACCGGCGTTGCTACGCCTTTTTCCATCCGGCGCTGGTGGATGAGCCGCTAATCTTCGTCGAGGTTGCGCTCGAGCGTGAGATACCGGGCGCCATCGATCCGATCCTGGCGACCGAGCGGGAAGTTCTGGAGCCGGACAAGACCCGCACGGCGGTATTCTACTCGATCTCCAACTGTCAGCGCGGGCTCACCGGCGTTTCGTTCGGCAGCTTCCTTATCAAGCAGGTAGTGGAAGAAATCAGCCGCGAAATGCCGCGCCTTTCGACGTTCGTGACGCTGTCGCCGGTGCCCAACTTTGCCGGTTGGCTCAAGCGTGAGCGTGAAATTGAAAATTCACCGGCGATCAACGAGTTCGACAAAGCGTCGCTCGCCGGACTGGATAATCCGGACTGGTGGCGTACGCCGGAAAACGCTGAACGGCTGAAGGAACCGTTGATGCGCGCTGCAGCCTGGTATTTCATGCGCGCCCGCAATTCGCGCGGCTCGCCGGTTGACGCTGTTGCGCGTTTTCATCTCGGCAACGGCGCGCGGCTCGAACAAGTCGATTGGCTTGCGGATACGTCCGAACGGGCGATGCGGCAGTCGTACGGGCTTATGGTCAATTATCAGTACGACCTCGGCGATATCGAAAAGAATCACGAGATCTACGCCGAGACGCGTACGGTGGTTGCGTCGACCTCGGTGCAGCGCTTGCTGCGTCCTTCGCTCGAATTGGTCCCTGTCGCGGCGGGCTGATCCCATTCTTTCACCCCTCGCTTGCCGAGAAGGTCGATTCCCCACCTCCCCCACAAGGGGAGGGGAGCGAATTACGCCTTCCCGTACACCGGAACGACGCTGCCGCGGGTGACCCGATTTTCCGGCGAGGCGAGAAACAGGATTGTCGCAGCAACTTCTTCGACCTTTGGCCAGCTTGCGTGATCGGCCTTCGGCATGGCTGCACGGTTCGCCGGCGTGTCCATAATTGACGGCGCGACGGCGTTCACCAGAATGCCGTCTTTCGCAACTTCTTCGGCCAGCGTCACCGTCAGCGCTGCGACGCCTGTCTTGGCGATGGTGTAGGCGGCCATGCCGGCGCCGCTGCGCCATTCTAAAGCGGGGCGTGCTGCCACATTAACGATGCGGCCGCCATGTTTCATCGCCTTCACCGCCGCGCGACAACAAAGGAAGCAAGAGACCAAATTCATGTCGACTTGCGCCATCAATGCGGCCTTGTTGGTGTCAGCGACCTTGCCCATCGCGAAGCCGCCCGCAATGTGTATCGATGCCCACAGTCCGCTAACACCTTCATAAAGCTCATCAACTTCCTGCTCTTCCGCGAGATCGTTCACGCGGACAAGTGCAACACGTTTATTGCCGCGCAGGGGGAAATTCTTTTCCTCCGCCTCAATCACATAAGGCACGCGACAATGCGCGCCGGCCCGGATGAGTGCACCGACAATCGCGGTTCCCAGCGCGCCCGTGCCACCGGTGACGACGATATTCATGCCGGAAAAATCCATGACTAACCCCGTCCGCGCCTGACGCGCGTTGGAAGCACCTGATACTCGATCCAGTTCGCGACCTCGCTGGTGCGCATCTTCTTGTCGAGCACGTTCTTGCTGATGCCGTGCCGCCACGACAAACGCTTGCAGTTCGGATCGCGGTCGAGCGTATCGAGATCGCCCGCAAAAACTTTTATATCGGCATCATCCGCAAAAAAGCCTTCCGCAATCAGTCGTGTACCCACGCGCCGCACGATCGCAGCGATCTCGCGCAGCGGATATTCGGGATGGTACTGCACGCCCCAGGCAACCGCGCCATTGTGGCGGATTTCCGCGCTTTGGACGTCCGACACGGCGTTGGTTGCAAGCACGGTCATGCCGGGCGCGAGCGTTTCGACTTCGTCGAGGTGCACGGTCGGCGCGTTGAACACGTCCGGTTTGCCGATATACATCGGATGCTTGCGGCCCGCTTCAGTCAGCCGGATGCCGCGGCCAAAGCCGAGTTCGCGCCCTTTCGGATTCTTGCGCACGCTGCCGCCGGCCGCCGCGGTCAAAATCTGCAAGCCCCAGCACGAGCCGAATAGCGGTGTGCCGGCCTTCAGGATGGCTCGCACAAGCTCGATTTGCCGCATCACCGGCGCGCCAGCGTCATAGACATGTAAGGATGAGCCGGTAATGGCGGCGCCATCATAGCCCTCCAGCGATTGACTATCCGGCACCGCCGCGCCGGGATCGCCCGGCAGGCACACGTCGACAATCGCACCGGGCATCAGTTCGCGCAGCAGGTTGGAATAGCCCTCGTGCGCCGGTATACCGCCGGCCGCGATGTGATCCTTCAATGTCTGGGGCGAATTGCCTTCGATGACAAGCAGACGAGGGGAGGGCATTGGATGATTGGCCGCGTTTGATCCTGCGAAGGCATCCGGCCGCGCCGGTATGGCCAAATCGGGCCTGTTTTGCAATCCGGCGAGTATTTGGCCTTTTTTTGAAAGCTTGAGTAGGCGGTGTGGGATGACCCATGCTGCTGTCGAACGGGCGAATCAGCAGCATGGCCGACTTCGACCTAGCCATCATCGGAGGCGGCATCAACGGCGTCGGCATCGCACGCGATGCTGCGGGGCGCGGTCTGCGCGTTTTACTCGTCGAGCAGAACGATCTCGCTTCCGGCACCTCTTCGGCGTCCAGCAAGCTGATCCACGGCGGCTTGCGCTATCTCGAGCACTACGAATTCCGTCTTGTGCATGAGGCGCTGCATGAGCGGGAAGTTCTCCTCAAGATGGCGCCGCATTTGATCCAGCCGCTGCGGATTGTGCTGCCGCCGCTGCCGGGTATTCGATCGCCACTGTTGTTGCGGCTTGGCCTCTTCATCTATGACCTGCTCGGCGGCCGCAAGATTTTGCCCGGCGCCCGCACCGTCGATCTAAGGCGCGACCGCGCCGGCGAACCGCTCAAGTCGTCGTTCCGTTACGGCTTCGAGTATTCGGACTGCGCCGTCGATGACGCGCGGCTTGTCGTGCTGAACGCTCTAGATGCCGCCGCGCGCGGCGCTGCGATCCGCACGCGGACGCGCTGTGTCCGCGCCGAACGCGCGAGCGAGTGGGAACTGACACTCGATAGTCGTGGCAGCGAGGAACGGGCGACTGCGCGCGTGCTGGTCAATGCGGCAGGCCCGTGGATCAAGGACGTGGCAGACACCGTGTTGCGCCAGCCGCTCGACATGCCGGTCCGCTTGGTCAAAGGCAGTCATATGGTTGTGCGCCGCCTGTTCGACCATGGCGAAGGTTATTTGCTTGAGGCCAAAGATCGGCGCGTGGTTTTCGTTCTGCCGTTCAAAAGCGATTTTACGTTGATCGGCACGACGGATGAGAATTTCACCGGCGACCTCCGCTCACCCAGGCCTGATCCCGATGAGATCAAGTATCTCTGCGGAGTCGTGAACGAATATTTCCGCAAGTCGATCACGCCGGCTGACGCCGTCTGGAGCTTTGCCGGCGTACGGCCGCTGCACGACGACGGCGCCGGAAAGCCGGAGGATGTCACACGCGATTACATGCTTGTGCTTGACGAGAACGACGGAAAAGCGCCGCTGCTTACCGTCTATGGCGGAAAGATCACCACATACCGCCGCCTTGCCGAAGCGGCGATGGAACGGATGCATCATCTTTTCGCATCCAGTCAGCCATGGACCGCGCAATCGTCATTGCCTGGCGGCGATTTTCCGGTCGACGGCTTTGAGCGACTGCTTGCCGACATGCGCCAGCGGTGGCCATTTCTCACGGAGACCCACGCGCTTCGGCTTGCGCGTGCCTACGGCACGCGCGTTGAGCGGATTGTAGGCGATGCACATGATCTCAAAGCGCTTGGCCCGATCTTCGCCGCGGACCTGACTGGCGCGGAAGTGCGGTATCTGATGCAAAGCGAATGGGCGCAGTCCGCCGACGATGTCCTCTGGCGGCGAAGCAAACTCGGATTGTACGCCGGCGCGCGTCAGGCACTCGAACAATTTATGGCGGCCGAGGGCCACCGCTTGTCTCAGGGGTAAGTATTCTTTTGACGACGATTATTATCGCTATCGATCAGGGCACGACATCCACGCGTGCCATCGCCTTCGACGCGTCGCTCACGCCGCTTGCGTCGGCGCAATGCGAGCTGCGGCAGATTTATCCCGCGCCCGGCCTGGTGGAGCATGATGCGGAAGAGATCTGGACGGCCACCGTTGACGTGGTGCGCTCGGTTATTGCGAAGGTTTCGGCCTCGTCAAAGGATATCGCTGCTATCGGCATCACCAATCAGCGTGAAACCACGGTTGTTTGGGACCGCGCGAGCGGCACGCCCATTCACAATGCGATCGTCTGGCAGGACCGTCGCACGGCCGATTTCTGCGACCGGTTGCGCGCAAGTGGCCATGAGTCGCGAATCGCTGGCAAAACCGGGCTGCTGCTCGATCCTTATTTCTCCGCCAGCAAGATCGCCTGGCTACTCGACAACGTCGAAGGTGCGCGTGTTGCGGCAGGCCAAGGGCGGCTTGCCTTTGGAACCATCGACAGTTTTCTGATTTCGCGGCTTACCGGTGGGCGCGAGCATGTCACGGACGCCACCAATGCGGCGCGCACCTTGCTTTTCGATATCGGACGGGGCGCGTGGGACAGCGAGCTTTGCGAACTGTTCGCCGTACCGGAGTCGATGCTGCCGCGCGTGTGCGACTGCGCCGGTGAGTTCGGCACAACAACTCCAGAATTGTTCGGCTCGGGAATTCCCATCCTTGGCGTTGCCGGAGATCAACAGGCCGCAACGATAGGACAGGCATGCTTCAAGCCCGGCATGATGAAATCGACCTACGGCACTGGATGTTTTGCGCTGCTCAATACAGGCGATGAGCGGGTTGCATCGCGTCATAGGTTACTCACGACAATTGCCTACCAGCTCGGCGGCAGACGCACGTATGCGCTCGAAGGTGCGCTCTTTATCGCCGGCGCTGCCGTTCAATGGCTGCGCGACAGCCTCAAGCTTATTGCCAACTCGGCGGACGTAGGCCCGCTGGCGCAGCGCGCCGATCAAGCCGAGCAAATCTATTTCGTGCCGGCTTTCGTCGGGCTGGGCGCGCCTTATTGGGATGCGCATGCACGCGGCGCCATTTACGGCCTGACACGCAACACCGGTCCTGCCGAAATTGCACGCGCAGTATTGGAATCCGTCGCCTACCAAACGCATGATTTGCTTGAGGCGATGCATGCGGATTGTCCGTCGCTTGCTGGCGACACCG
This sequence comes from Pseudolabrys sp., assembly GCA_036278575.1. Lineage (GTDB taxonomy): Bacteria > Pseudomonadota > Alphaproteobacteria > Rhizobiales > Xanthobacteraceae > Pseudolabrys. Next base: position 7,742 of record DASUKT010000164.1, read on the forward strand.
TTTTGCGTGTTGATGGCGGCATGAGCGCAAGCGACGTCGCCATGCAAAGCGTCGCCGACATTCTGGCGGCTCCTGTCGACCGGCCAAAAATCATGGAAACGACCTCGCTCGGCGCTGCCTACCTCGCCGGCCTTGCTGCGGGGTTTTGTCCGGACCTCGAAGGCTTCGCGCGGACTTGGCAGCTTGATCGCCGCTTTGTACCGGCAATGGATACCTCCGTACGCGAGCAGAAGTTGCAGGGCTGGCGCGATGCCATCAGGCGGACGCTAACCGAGCCCTGAAAACGCGAGATCGCGCGATGGGCTTTACGGTCCTGTAAGACAGCCATGCTGAAATCCACAGGCATATTGTGGGATTACTTTAACACCGGTCCTTGTCATGGCGGCGCGTGCGAAATACGCCGACTATCTGATCCGCAAGTCGCGTGTCCTGGTCGTCGACGACAGCCAGTTCATGCGCAGCATCGTGCGCGGCCTGCTGACGACAATCGGCGTGAAGGAGATCTTCGAGGCCAGCGACGGAATCGGAGCGCTGGAAAAGATCCGCGAAAATTCGCCGGATGTTTTGGTTCTCGATTGGGAAATGCCGCTTCTCAACGGGCCCGAGCTGGTGCGTATCGTCCGCTCCCCCGGTGTTTTTCCGATGCCGGACATTCCGATCATCATTCTCAGCGGGCATGGCGAGCGCAAAAAAATCCTTGAAGCGGTCAAGCTCGGAGTCAACGAATTCCTGTGCAAGCCGGTCTCCGCAAAATCGCTGCGCGACCGCATGGTTTCGATCTTGCTCCGCCCGCGTCCGAACGTTTGGCGCGGCGCGCATTATGGCCCCGAGCCGCGTGTTCTGCCGAGCGAGCCGTCGATGCTCATGCCTGAATCTGAAAGCCCGCTTGCTGCCCAACGCGCCGCTGCGCCTGCCGAAGAGCCTGCCCTCAGGCCTGCAGCCGCGCCAGCCCCGATATTGCAGCCGGCCCGTGGCGACAGCGGAGATGTTCTCGACATCGACACGCTGACCGCCGTTCGTCTTTAGACGGCTTACGCCGGCGTCCGAACCGCTTCGTCATCTTCCGTCCTGCAGCCGTTGAGCGAGTCGCCTTGGCTCGCTAGCGTGCGCGCTGTGAATCGCGGCGAGGCCGGTCAATGGCGGATGGCGGAGCGGGGAGGGAAGCCACGGCGGACGTGCTGGTGCGCTTTAATGCCGTCAGCAAGCGATTTGGTCAGCATGTCGCGATCGACCGGCTGACACTCGATATTCGCCAAGGCGAATTTTTTGCTCTGCTTGGGCCTTCCGGTTGCGGCAAAACCACGTTGCTGCGCTTGCTCGCCGGCCTTGAAACGCCGGACGAAGGGCAAATTCTGCTGGGTGGAAAGAACCTGACGCCGATTCCGCCGCATCTGCGGCCGGTCAACATGATGTTTCAGAGTTACGCGCTGTTTCCTCATTTGACGGTCGAGGGCAACGTTGCCTTCGGATTGCGGCAGGAAGGCTTGGGTAAAGCGGCGATCGCCGCGCGCATCGGCGACATACTGGAACAGCTCAAATTGCAAGGCTTAGGTCGCCGTCGGATCGATCAGCTTTCCGGCGGTCAGCGCCAGCGCGTTGCACTTGCACGCTGCCTTGTGAAGCGCCCGCGTGCGCTGCTTCTCGATGAGCCGCTTGCCGCGCTCGACAAGAAGCTGCGCGCGGAAACACAATTCGAACTGATGGAGTTGCAACGCAAGCTCGGCACCACCTTTGTCATCGTTACGCATGACCAGGAAGAAGCGATGATTCTCGCTGACCGCATCGGCGTCATGGATAAGGGACGACTCGTGCAGGTTGGCTCTCCGGCTGACATTTACGAGCGCCCCAATACGCGCTGGGTCGCGGGCTTTGTCGGCGACGTCAATCTGATTGAAGGCCGCATTGCGGAAGGCGGAGGCGTCCTCGAAAGCGCGGTGGGCCTGTTTCGCGTCGGTAAAGCGGATGAAAGCTTGTTGGGAAGCAACGTCTGTCTGGCTTTGCGGCCGGAGAGAGTGCGCATTTCCTCGCAAGCGCCGATGGAGCGTGACATCGCGGTCGTCACCGGCGAGGTAGTGGAGATCGGCTACCGCGGCGACAGCTCGGTTTACAAGGTGCGACTGGCGGACGGCTCGACGTTGAAGGCGACGGCCCCCAATGTGGCCACGACAAATCACTCGCAGATCGCGATGAACGCCAAGGCATGGCTATGGTGGCCCGACGGCGCCGGGATGCTGTTAAGGGAATGAACAATGGCGTCATCGACTGAAATCGTCAGAAGGTCGTGGGGTGAGCGCGTCATTTTACTGGCGCCTTATCTTTGGCTTCTTGTGTTTTTTCTCGTGCCATTCCTCATCGTTCTGAAGATAAGCCTGTCGCAGACAGCGCTGGCGCAGCCACCCTATGTGCCGGTTTTTCACCTGTCCGCCGGTTGGCACGGATTGATCGCTTTCCTGCGCGGGCTGTCGCTCGACAGCTACGATTTGATCGCATCGGATTCGATCTACCTCTTGTCGTATCTCCGGAGTCTGGAAGTCGCGGCGCTCTCAACCGCGATTTTGCTGCTGATCGGTTACCCGATCGCTTATGGCATTTCGCGGTTTCCTCGGCGCTGGCGACCCGTGCTGATCATGCTGGTCATCTTGCCATTCTGGACCTCGTTCCTGATTCGCGTTTACGCCTGGATCAATATTCTCCAGCGAGATGGTCTGCTTAACGAGGTCCTGATCAAGCTCGGCATTTTGAATGCGCCGGCGGCATGGCTCGCGAGTGACACCGCGATCTATATCGGCATCGTCTATTCATATTTGCCATTCATGGTGCTGCCGCTCTACGCGGTTGTGGAAAAGATAGATCAAACGCTGCTGGAAGCCGCCGCCGATCTCGGGTGCACCCGGATGCGCACTTTTTGGCGCGTTACAGCACCGCTTTCGCTGCCGGGCGTGGCGGCTGGTTGTCTGCTCTGCTTTATCCCAATTGTTGGCGAATTTGTCATTCCGGATCTGCTTGGCGGCTCGCAAAATCCCATGATCGGG
>DASUKT010000165.1:0-2693 GCA_036278575.1 Pseudolabrys sp.
AGCGTGCCCACACCGCCCGAGGCGATCACCGGCACGCTGACCGCATCGGCGACGGCGCGGGTCAGCGCCACATCGTAGCCCGACTTGGTGCCGTCGCGATCCATCGACGTGAGCAGGATTTCGCCGGCACCGAGCGATACCACCTCGCGCGTATAATCGACCGCATCAAGACCGGTTGGGTTGCGCCCGCCATGCGTGAATATCTCCCACTTATCCTTCTCGCTTGGCTTCGAAGTTTTCTTCGCATCGATCGCGACGACGATACACTGGTCGCCGAACTTTTCCGCCGCCTCCTTGACGAAAGCGCGCCGGGCGACAGCCGCCGTGTTGATCGACACCTTGTCGGCGCCGCAGGTCAGCAGCTTGCGGATGTCTTCAACCGTGCGCACGCCACCCCCGACGGTGAGCGGCATGAAGCAGGCTTCCGCCGTGCGCGTCACCACGTCGTAAATCGTGTCGCGGTTCTCGTGGCTGGCGGTGATGTCCAGAAAGCAAAGCTCGTCCGCGCCCGCCGCGTCATACGCGATCGCTGCTTCCACCGGATCGCCGGCGTCGCGCAAATTGACGAAATTGACGCCCTTGACCACGCGGCCATCTTTGACGTCGAGGCAGGGAATGACGCGGACTTTAAACATTCACGCCGCCGTTCGCGTCGAGCGGATCAGCTTTAACGCCTCCGCCGCATCGAGTCGCCCGTCGTAAAGCGCGCGCCCGGCAATCGCGCCGGCAAGTTTCCTCGCGCGCGGCTCGAGCAGTGCCTTGATGTCGTCGATTGACGCCAAGCCGCCAGAAGCGATCACCGGAATTGGCACGGCGTCCGCAAGCGCGATCGTTGCATCGAAATTGAGTCCCTTCAGCATGCCATCACGGGAAACATCCGTGTAAATGATGGCGGCAACGCCTACGTCCACGAAGCGTTTGGCAATTTCCAGCACGGAAAGTTCGGACGTCTGCGCCCAGCCCTGCACCGCCACCTTGCCATTGCGCGCGTCGAGGCCGACCGCGATGCGGCCCGGAAAATCGCGCGCAGCCTGCTTCACGAACGGCGGGTCGCGCACCGCCGCGGTGCCGATGATGACCCGGGTGACGCCTTTTTCGAGCCACGCCTCGACTGTCGCGGTATCGCGAATGCCGCCGCCAAGCTGCACGGGGATGCCGATCGTTTCGAGAATGCGGTCGACCGCCTGCGCATTCACTGGTTTGCCGGCAAATGCGCCGTCGAGATCGACGAGATGCAAATATTCGAAGCCTTGCGTCTCGAACAGATGCGCCTGCTTCGCAGGATCGTGGTTGAACACGGTCGCGCGCGCCATGTCGCCCTGTTCGAGCCGTACGGCGTTGCCGTCCTTCAGGTCGATGGCCGGGAAGAGGATCATCTTTACCCTCCCCCTTGTGGGAGGGTCGCTTGCCGAGCGCAAGCGAGATGAGCGGGGTGGGGGGTGGCTGCTGTGACCCCCACCCGCTCGCGATCTACGATCGCTCGCCGCCCTCCCCACAAGGGGGAGGGCTGAAGAAAAGCCCGGCGGGTCACGCACTCTTGTCTCACGGCTTCCACTTCAAAAAATTCGCAATCAGCGCAAGCCCCAGGCGCTGACTCTTCTCCGGGTGAAACTGCGTGCCGACCATGTTGTCGCGGCCGACGATCGCGGTGAGCGGACCGCCGTAATCCGATTGCGCGATCAGATCGCCGCGCCGGGAGGGTTTCAGCTCATACGAATGCACGAAATAGGCATGCAATCCATTTGCGCCGGTCGTAATTCCGTCGAGCAATGCATGCGGCTTCGTCACGTTAAGCGTGTTCCAGCCCATGTGCGGAATTTTCAGGCTCGCGTCCGCCGGCGCGATCTTGTCGACCTCGCCGGCAACCCAACCCAACCCAGGCGTCACCTGATATTCGCGTCCGCGCTCCGCCATCAGCTGCATGCCAACGCAAATACCGAAAAAGGGACGGCCGTTCTTCCGGACTGCATTGTTCAACGCATCGATCATTCCCGGAATTTCGTCGAGCCCGCGGCGGCAGTCGGCAAAAGCACCGACGCCCGGCAGCACAACGCGATCGGCGCGTGCGACCTGATCTGGATCGCGCGTCACCACAATCGGCTGCTCGTGTCTGCTTTCGCGCGCGGCACGCTCGAAGGCCTTCGCCGCCGAGTGCAGATTGCCCGAGCCGTAATCGACAATCGCCACGCTCATCGCGGATTTTCCGGTTCGGGAAAGAGTCCGATGATGTCGGAGACGGGCGGATCGCGCCGCGCCGGCGCGACATTTTGCGGCTGCGCAGGTGGAGGCGAGGCGGCAGATCCCGCATCTTTCGTTTCAGGCCGCTGCCACGCGGCAAAAAAACGCCGCTCGGCCAGTTCGCGGTCTTCGCCGATGACCGTGCCGAGCGTTTTCCATTTCCGGCGCGCGAGCGTCCAGCGCCACAGGGTGCCGGCCTCGAAACCCACCAACAACGCAATCAGGAATCCAACCGCAAATTTCACAGCCGCGGATGCGCCGGCAAAATAAAGTCCGACGCCGACCAGCGTATCGACGATGAGATAGAGCACGAGCACGAGCCAGAGCCGGTGCACCAGCAGCCACAATGGCGCCAGCACAAACGCCCAGAAGTAGAATCCATCGCGCACGAACACGAAGCGGACCGGATCGGGTGCGCTTTCGTTCTTGCGCAGTCGCGGCTCGTGCACGGTGTA
>DASUKT010000166.1:0-5916 GCA_036278575.1 Pseudolabrys sp.
GCCCAGAAGTAATAGCCGTTCCCGGGCGACGACCGCTCGGACACGAAGCGGGGCTTGACGGTTACTTCGATATTTCTGGTAACGGCGCGGTACATGCTTATATCGAGGCGCATTGCCTAGGCGTTGCCACAAAGTCTTGCAACCCGAGTATGGCTGAAAGCCCGGACTAAAGAAAAGCCGCTCATGCCCCCGGTTTCGACCGAACGCGATTTGCGGCTTGACCTGTTCCGCGGTCTTGCCCTTTGGCTCATCTTTCTCGACCACATTCCGTCAAATGCGGTGAGCTGGATCACGATCCGCAACTACGGCTTCAGCGACGCGACCGAAATCTTCGTTTTCATTTCCGGCTACACCGCGGCATTCGTCTACGGCCGCGCCATGCGCGAGCATGGGTTCATCGTTTCCAGCGCGCGCGTGCTCAAGCGGGCGTGGCAAATCTATGTGGCGCATGTTTTCCTGTTTGCGATCTATCTCGCCGAAATCGCCTACGTCGCGCAGAGTTTCGACAACCCGCTCTACACCGAAGAAATGGGAGTGCTCAATTTTCTGCGCAATCCCGACGTGACGATCCTTCAGGCGCTCTTGCTTAAATTCAAGCCCGTCAACATGGACGTGTTGCCATTGTACATCGTGCTCTTGGCCGGATTTTCGCCGATCCTGTGGTTGTTGATGCGCCGTCCATCGTTGGGCCTTTTGGCGTCGGCCGTGCTTTACGCGCTGATGTGGAAATTCAACTGGAATATCGCCGCTTATCCGAAAGGCGTCTGGGTGTTCAATCCGTTCGCCTGGCAATTGCTGTTTGTACTCGGCGCATGGTGCGCGCTTGGCGGTGCGCAACGGCTGTCGCGCTGGATCAATTCGCCGGTGACGCTGGCGCTGGCGCTAGCTTACCTCGTCTTTGCGTTCTCAATCGCCATGACATGGTACTTCCCGTGGCTTGCCGTCTATGTGCCGCATTTCGTGAGCGATACGATCTACCCGATCGACAAGACCAATCTCGACGTCCTGCGCATCCTGCATTTCTTTTCGCTTGCAGTGGTCGCCGTCTGGTTCGTGCCGCGCAGTTGGTCGGGGCTGAAGTCGCGCGTTTTCTGGCCGATGATCGTCTGCGGCCAGCATTCGCTGGAGACCTTTTGCCTCGGCGTATTCCTGTCGTTCGCAGGGCACTTCATCTTCACCGAAGTCTCCAACCGCATATTCATGCAGGTCATCGTCAGCGCGCTCGGTATCGCCATCATGGTTGCCGTTGCATGGCTGATTTCGTGGTATAAGTCGATGGAACGTAAAGGCCCGGGATCGCGGCCGCCGGTCGCAAAACCGGGCTTTGCCGGGGGCGGTGCATGAGACGGCTGGGCACGCTAGGGCTCGCGTCGGTTGCGCTTTTTGCTGCCATCTTTCCCGTTTGGGCCGAAGATCCGCAGGAGTGCCGCGTCGCCGAAAATATCATCGGAACGGATTTTCCGCTGCCGCATGTGGTCAAGGCGCTTGCGAACAAGACGTTTGACGTGCTCGTCGTCGGCGCCGGCTCGTCAATCTTGCCCGGAGCCAACGGTGCCCGCGACGCTTACCCGGCGCGCCTGCAAATTGCGCTGCAGGGAAAGCTGCCCGGCATCGCAGTGAAATTGGCAACTGACGTGAAGCTGCGCCGCACCGCCGCCGAAATGGTCGAAACCATGCCGGCTGCGTTAGCGGCAAATAAGCCTGCATTGGTGGTCTGGCAGACCGGCACGGTCGATGCAATGCTGGGCATCGATCCCGACGATTTCAGCGCGGCGCTGAACAAGGGTGTCGACCTTGCGCACCATGCGGGGGCGGACATCATCCTCGTCAATTCGCAATACAGTCCGCGCACCGATTCAATGATCGCGCTTTCCGGCTATATCGAGGACATGCGTTGGGTTGCACTGCAACAAGAAATTCCGCTCCTCGACCGTTTCGCAATTATGAAGCTGTGGACCGAACTCGGCACGTTTGATTTCCATGCCGCAACGAATAAACTTGATATTGCCAGGCGGGTTCATGATTGCATTGGCCGGCTGCTGGCCGATCTCGTCGTTGAGACGACGAGGCCGGCAAAACCGCTTCCGGCTTTGGATGAGCGTTAACGCACGGGATATTTACGTTTGAGGGCGCTTTGACCAAATCGGCGAGCCGATCGCTGGCCGCCGCTGCGGTGCTCAGTGCGCTGAGCTGGGCGGCGGTCGCGCGCGCCGAGACGGCCATGCCGCGCTGCGATGTCCCGCTCGATTTGATCCGCCTCGAAAATCCTCTGCCGCGCGTGTCGCAACAGCTTGCTGCCGGCGCGCCGCTGAAAATCGTCGCAATCGGCTCGTCGTCAACCGCCGGCGCGGGCGCCAGCTCGTCTGCGGCGACTTATCCGAGCCGGCTTGCGGTAGGCCTGCAAAAGCAATTCCCGCGCAGCAAGATCACCGTGCTCAATCGCGGGGTGAGCGGCGAGGAAATCCTCGATATGCTGCGGCGCTTCCCGAATGCCGTCATGGCGGAGAGGCCCGACCTCGTGCTGTGGCAGCTCGGGACCAATTCCGTCCTGCGTCACCATCCGTTTGCCGATCATGGCGCTGCAATTCGCGACGGCCTCGCTCGCATCCGCAAAGCCGGCGCGGACGTCGTCTTGATCGATCCGCAATTCACGCCAAAGGTCATCGCCAAGATCGATGCCGAGCAGATGGTCGAGCTGATCGCGCTGACGGCGAAGCAGGAGAATGTCGACCTCTTTCATCGCTTCCAGGTCATGCGGCGCTGGCATGAAGTCGATCATCTGTCGTTTGCGACGATCGCCTCGCCGGACGGGCTGCACATGAATGACTGGAGCTACGCCTGTTTCGCTGCCGGCCTCGGCCGCGCGATCGCGGAAGCGGCCACGCGGCCGGTCACGGCGGCATCTGCCGCGCATCCGGCACACTGACGCGCGTTTTCATCTCACGCGGCGTCGAGGGCCTGCAGCAAGTCCTCGACGACATCGTCCGGATGCTCGATCCCGGCGGAGAAGCGGATCAGCCCATCGCCGATTCCGAGCTCGGCGCGCTGCTCCGGCGTCAGGCGCTGGTGCGTCGTCGTGGTCGGATGTGTGACCAAGCTCTTTGCATCACCGAGGTTGTTCGTAATGCGCACGAGCTTGAGCGCATTCTGAAACCGGAAAGCGCCCGCCTTGCCGCCTTTGACCTCGAATGAGCAAAGCGTCGAGCCGGCCCGCATCTGCTTGTGCACGATTTCGGCCTGCGGATGATCGGGACGGCCCGGATAGATTAGCCGGCTGATCTTCTTGTGCCCGAACAGCGCGACGGCAACCGTTGCCGCCGTGTCGGTCTGCCGCTGCACGCGCACCGACAGCGTCTCCAATCCTTTCAGCAGCACCCAGGCGTTGAACGGAGACATGGAAGGGCCCGTCTGCCGGATGATTTGATGGACGTGGTCCATGATGAATTTTTCCGATGCGAGAATGACGCCGCCAAGGCAGCGGCCTTGCCCGTCGATGTGCTTGGTAGCGGAATAGACGACGCAGTCGGCGCCGAGCGCGAGCGGGCTCTGGTAGAGCGGCGTCGCAAACACATTGTCGACGGTGAGTTTCGCGCCGGCGTTGTGCGCAATATCCGCGACGGCGGCAATGTCATAGACCTCGAGCGTGGGGTTGGTCGGCGTCTCCATGAACAGCACTTTGGTGTTCTTGCGCACCGCCTTCTTCCATTGCGTGAGATCGGTGCCGTCGACCAACGTGGAAGTTACGCCGAAACGCGGCATCCAATCCTCGATGATCCAGCGGCACGAGCCGAACAGCGCCTTGGCGGCGACCACGTGATCGCCCGCCCTTACTTGCCCCATCAAGGCTGTGTGGACGGCGGCCATGCCGCTGGCGGTTGCGCGCGCGGCCTCCGCGCCTTCAAGCGAGGCCATCCGCTGCTCGAACATGGTTACGGTCGGATTGGAGTAGCGCGAATAGACGTAACCCTGCTCCTTGCCCGAAAATCGCGCCTCGCATTGCTCGGCGCTGTCATAGACGTAGCCTTGGGTAAGAAAGAGAGCCTCGGAGGTTTCGCCAAACTGCGAGCGTAGCGTGCCGGCATGGATCAGGCGGGTTTCGGGGCGGTAGCTTTTTTTAGCGGACGCGGACATGAGCGGCCTCCTTCAGCCAATAAAAAACCGGCCGGAGAAAATCTCGGCCGGGCTCACGCGTCCCCGGCCTTTTAGCGATTTGTTTTACGTGGCTGCAAGCCGGCCGGCTCAAATGACCACGGGATAATCGGGTTGTAACGGAGCGGGCGGCTTCACGTCAAGGCGGCCATCGGGTTAGATCGCGGCTGGCCGAAATGGGGCAGCCGTGGCGCTTACATTCGCAGTCGACGAAAAGGGAATCCTGCCCGACCATCTGATCGCGGCGCTTGCCGATGAGGGTGGGATACTGCCCTCTTCGGATTTCGTGCCGGAGCAGATTCAGCCGGCGAGCCTCGACCTGCGGCTTGGCGAAATCGCCTATCGCGTGCGCGCGAGCTTTCTTCCGGGACCGCGCACGACGGTGGCCGCACGCATCGATCAGCTGAAATTGCACGAGGTGTCGTTATCGGACGGCGCTGTGCTTGAAACGGGCTGCGTCTACATCGTGCCGCTGCTCGAGAGCCTCGCGCTGCCGGACGATATTTCCGCCGCTGCTAATCCGAAGAGCTCAACCGGACGGCTCGACGTGTTTACGCGCGTGATCGCCGATGAGACGCGCGGCTTCGACCGGGTCAAAGCCGGCTATCACGGACCTCTCTACGCGGAGATCAGCCCGCGTACGTTTCCGGTACTGGTCCGCGAGGGCTCCCGTCTGTCGCAAATTCGATTTCGTCACGGGCACGCCGTGCTGAACGCCGCAGCTTTGCAATCGCTGCACGCGCGCGAGCGCCTGGTCGATTCCGACGACGCCGACCTCAGCGAGGGTATTTCCGTCGGCGTCGATCTTTCCGGCCTTGGACCCGGCGGCCTCGTCGGCTATCGCGCCAAGCGCCACACCGGCCTCATCGACGTCGATCGCCGCGCCGGCTACGCGATGCTCGACTACTGGGAGCCGATCATGGCGCGGCCGGACAAGAGCCTCGTGCTCGATCCGAGCGAGTTCTACATCCTCGCATCGAAGGAAGCCGTGCAGGTGCCGCCCGACTATGCTGCGGAGATGGTGCCGTTCGACCCTTTGGTCGGCGAATTCCGCGTGCACTATGCTGGCTTTTTCGATCCCGGCTTCGGCTATGCCGGTGCTGGGGGCAAAGGCGCACGCGCCGTCCTGGAAGTACGCTCGCGCGAAGTGCCATTCATTCTCGAGCACGGGCAGATCGTCGGACGCCTCATTTACGAGAACGTGCTGGCGCGGCCGAAGAAATTGTATGGACAGGGCATCGGCTCGAACTATCAGGCGCAGAGCCTGAAGCTCAGCAAGCATTTCAAAAGCTGACGGCCGGCGCACGATTGAACGATCCGATCGCCCGCTTATCCTGCGGAAGAGCGGACCAGCGTCAAATATCGGATTCCCTTTCCGGAGGAATCCTTTGACTCAAGAACTGACGCTCTAAGTGGGCCTGCGGTCGATTCTGATCGGCTTTGGCTGGACGCGCACAGTTTGGTGTGCGACAGCGAACAATCCGGCCCAGATGATCATTGGGAAGTAGAATAATAGCGGCATTTTGTTATCTCTCGCGTTTCGGTTCGTTAGAACAACGCGGGGTATCACGGCGCGGTTTCTGGCATCACGCAGGCGTGTTTGGAAGGCCGCACCCCACGGCATTTGCCGGAACGCGCATGTCGCCGAATCGAGGGAAAATGGAGCGGGCGAAGGGAATCGAACCCTCGTATGCAGCTTGGGAAGCTGCCGTTCTACCATTGAACTACGCCCGCCTCTTTTTTCAGGATAGCGGGGCGGCCGCGCAG
>DASUKT010000167.1:0-6909 GCA_036278575.1 Pseudolabrys sp.
TGCCCAGCGCGCCTCGCACTTTTGTGACCACTGTCTGCTGGGCAGCATCGCCGCCCGGCTGCTCGGCAATGCGGATCAGCACGTCGTTGGGCGCCCCGAACTGCTGTAGTTGCACCTCACCCAAACCGAGGCCGCCAAGCGTTGCGCGCATCTTGGCGAGATCGGCGGGCCCCGCTTTAGTTTGCACTTCCATCAAGGTGCCGCCCTTGAAGTCGATGCCGAAATTGAGCCCGTGGAAAAAGTAGAGCGAAATGGCGATGATCGACAGCATCGCCGAAATAGGAAAGCTGATGCGCCGGAAGCGCATGAAATCGAATTTGGTATCGTCGGGTACGATGCGAAGCAGGCGCACGGCGCTCTTTCCCCGTCAGATCGGAACGCGTTGCGGGCGCCACCAGCGCACCCAATAGGCGACGATCAGGCGCGTCAACGTGAACGCGGTGAACACCGTGGTGATAATGCCGATGCCGAGGGTCACGGCAAATCCGCGGACGGCGCCCGTTCCGATATAGAACAGCACCGCGGCGGCGATGAAGGTGGTGATGTTTGAATCGAGAATAGTGGCCAGCGCCCGCGTAAAGCCAGCGTCGATCGCATTGATCGGCGTACGTCCGTGGCGCACCTCTTCACGGATGCGCTCGTAAATCAGCACGTTCGAATCGACCGCGATGCCGACCGTCAGCACGATACCGGCGATGCCCGGTAGCGTCAGGGTGGCATTCAGCAGCGACAGCGCGCCGAAGATCATTGCGACGTTAATCGCCACCGCAATATTGGCGAAAATGCCGAAAAGACCGTAGGTCACGAGCATGAAGATCACGACCATCGCCGCCCCGACATAGGACGAAAGTTTTCCCTTCGCGATCGAATCCTGGCCGAGTCCCGGGCCGACCGTACGTTCCTCGATAATGGTCAGCGGCGCCGGCAGCGCGCCTGCGCGCAACAGGATGGCGAGATCGTTGGCGCTTTGAACCGTAAAATTGCCCGAGATTTGCCCGGAGCCGCCGAGAATGGGCTCACGAATGACCGGCGCGGAAATCACTTCGTTATCGAGCACGATGGCAAACGGCTTGCCGACATTTTCCTGCGTTGCCTGCGCAAACTTGCGCGCGCCGCTCGTGTTGAACCGGAAATTGACGACCGGTTCATTGGTGCGCTGGTCAAATCCGGGTTGCGCATCCGTCAAATCGCCGCCGGAAACAAGCACGCGCTTTTCGAGAAGATAGGGAACTTTAGGCTCACTGGAGCTCTGCAAAATTTCGTCGTCGGGCGGAACTCCAGTCTGCCGCGCCTGCTCGGCCGTCATCGAGGTGTCCACCATGCGGAAGTCGAGCTTCGCCGTTTTGCCCAGCAGTTCCTTCAGGCGCGTCGGATCCTGCAAGCCCGGCACTTGCACGAGAATGCGATCGGTCCCCTCGCGCTGGATCAGCGGCTCGACGGTGCCGAGCTCATTGACACGCCGTTCGATGATCTGAATCGACTGATCTACCGACTGACGTACGCGCTCCACAATGGCCGGTTCGGTAACGGTCAGGCGAAACAGGTTGCCTGGCTGCTTTGTGATGTCGAGGTTGCGCTGACCCGTGCTGGCAAGAATACCGCCGAGGGGTTGAGACAAACTATCGAGTTTCGATTCGGCTTGGCCTGAGTTGGCGCCCTCGCGGATGCGAACTTCGACGCTGTTTCCGCGCACCACCAGACCTGTGTAGCCGATCCGCGCTTCACGCAACACACGGCGTACGTCGTCGCGCAACGCCTCGAGCTTTTCCTTGCGCACCGCATTGGTGTCGACTTCGAGCAGGATGTGCGAACCGCCCTGCAAATCGAGCCCGAGCACGATGTGACGCTGCGCCCATTTCGGCCAGCTTTCGACCACCTTCTCGGGAATGAAATTGGGTACGGCGCACAGGCAGACGATGAATGCCGTGAGCAAAATCGCCGCTGCCTTCCACCGCGTGAAATAAAGCATGCTGTCCTAACTTGCGCGGAACGAGGCTGCCGGCGCTCAGCCGGCCGCAGCCTCATCCTTCACCGGCTCGCCTTTGGCGCGGACGTCGGTCACCATCGAGCGCACCTGACGGATGCGCACGTCGTCCGCGATCTCGATCTCGATCTGCTCATCATCGACCACTTTGGTGACCTTGCCGATCAGGCCACCGTTCGTGATCACCGTATCGCCCCGACGCACGTTTTTGACCATTTCCTGATGCGCTTTCACGCGCTTTTGCTGCGGGCGGATCATCAGGAAATACATGATGACAAAAATCAGCACGAACGGCAGCAGCGACATCAGCATGCCGCCTTCGCCGCCGGCCCCTCCGCCGCCAAACAAGGAACTCAGCGAGCCTTGCGCAAAGGCGGGCGTAACCAGCATCGCTTGTTTCCTCACAGGTTGGGGACGCCGAGGACGGCCCGGCCGGCCGAATTCGCGCTCGAATTTCGCGCGGACTATAGCGGCCGCCGCCCCAATTGCAATGTCGCGGCGCCGCCGAAATTAGCCCTTTCGCCGTGTTTTCAGGCCGTTACGGCTTGCGGGCCCTCTGCCACCCCGGTAAGAGCAGCGCAAATTAAGCGATATCAAGACACCGATGGCAAAGCCAAAATCGAAGTCCAAATCGAAGGCGAAGACCGCATCCAACGGGCCGCGCAACGCAGCCGCCGGAACCGATCCGTTGGAGCGGATCGCGGCGGCGCTCGACCGGCTTGCGCCCAGCCGCACACCCCTGCCCGATCTCACCGCCGCCGATGCGTTCGTCTGGCACCCGGAGGGCCGCCGCCTTGCGCCCGTGCTGCACGTCAACCGCGTCGAGATGTCACTGCTCAAAGGCATCGATCGCGTGCGCGACACGCTGATCGAAAACACGGAGCGTTTTGCCCGCGGACTACCAGCCAACAATGCGCTGCTCTGGGGCGCGCGCGGCATGGGGAAGTCGTCGCTGGTGAAAGCGTCGCATGCCGCCGTGAACGCCGCCTTCGCCCGCAACAGTGCTGAGGGGCCGCTCAAGCTCATCGAGATTCACCGTGAGGACATCGAGAGCCTGCCCGACCTGATGGCGATGACGCGCGCCTCGACCTATCGCTTCATCGTGTTCTGCGACGATCTTTCATTCGACGCCGACGATACGTCCTACAAGTCGCTGAAGGCCGTGCTCGAAGGGGGCATCGAAGGGCGGCCTGCCAACGTCATCTTTTACGCAACCTCGAACCGGCGCCATCTTATGTCGCGCGACATGATGGAGAACGAGCGCTCGACGGCGATCAACCCCGGCGAAACGGTCGAAGAGAAAGTCTCGCTTTCGGATCGCTTCGGACTCTGGCTCGGGTTTCACCGCTGCAGCCAGGATGAATTCCTTGCAATGGTCGAAGGCTACGTTGCGCACTACCGAATACCAAGGAAGGGCGACGAGCTTCGGCAGGAAGCTTTGGAATGGGCGACAACGCGCGGCTCACGCTCGGGCCGCGTGGCGTGGCAGTTCATTCAGGACCTGGCTGGGCGCCTGGGCGTCGCGCTGAAGGATTAATTTGTCCAAGTCATTCCGGGGCGCGCACGAAGTGCGCGAACCCGGAATCCAGTACCGCGCAGAGTCTCGCCGTATTTCTGGATTCCGGGTTCGCACGCTTGCGCGTGCGCCCCGGAATGACGTGTTGATATATCTACGCCCCGCTCAGGAACTTCGCCGGATCGACGGGTACGGACCCTTTGCGGATTTCAAAGTGAAGCTGGGGCGACGTGACGTTGCCGGTCTGGCCCGCGTGCGCAATCACCTGCCCGCGTCTCACTTTGTCGCCGCGCTTGACCAGCAATTCGCTGGCATTGGCATAGGCCGACACGTAGCCGTTCGAATGCCGGATCAGGACGAGATTGCCGTATCCCTTGAGCTCATTCCCGGCGTACGCGACGACGCCGTCATCGGCCGCCTTGATCGGCGTGCCCTCGGGCACCGCGAGATTGATCCCGTCGTTTTGCTGGCCGTTCGGCTTGGCGCCGAAAGCCGAGATAATGCGCCCGCGCACCGGCCAGCGGAAGGATGGCATCGAACCGACCGCCTCCGCGGTTTTCGTCGGACTCCTGGCTTCGACCGGCTCGGGCTTGACCATCCGCGCATGCTCGGTCGGCACGCTGGCGACCGTCTCGACCGGCGCGGTCTCTTTTGCCTTGGCGTGGACGACCGGCGCGGCGGCATGCTTTTCGGCCACCACGCGATGGCCGCCGGGGATCGTAATGCGATCGCCGACGTTCAGCTTGGTGTAGGCGCTGATCTTGTTGGCTTTCGCCAGCGCGGCGAGCGTCATGCCATGCTGACGCGCAATGCCAATCAAAGTCTCGCCGGATGCAACGACGTGCACATTGGCATCGGCCGTTCTCGCCGGATGCGAAACCGCCGGGTGCGTTTCGACATTATCGGCGACATAGCGCGGAATGACGAGACGCTGACCCGGCCGCAGCCAGCTGGCATGCGTTATTCCATTGGCCTGCATCAGGGCGGAAACCGGCACGTGATATTTGCGGGCGAGCGTCTCAACCGTCTCGCCCTGCTTCACCGTAATCGGCTTGCCGCCATTCCAGGTCCAGTGCCCTTGCGCGGCATGATGTTCACTCACCGATCCGGTCACTTCGGGAGCGGCGCCCTGCGGCTGATAAGCGCCGATGCCGTGGCCTCCCGCGGCAACCCCGGTCGACGCGACGTAGCCTGAGTGGCTCGGCGGAGGCGGCAATGGTTGCGAAGCCACGCGCGCCTGCGGCATCGGGCGCGAAGAAATCGACCCGGTTGTCTCAGGCGCATCGCGGCGGGATGAAAATGGATTTGAATATGGACTGTCGAAACGCTGCGAGTCCGAGCAGCTTGCTGCGCCGAGGGCAATCAATGCGAGGACGACAATGCGCGGACTGATGCGCGTGGAAAATGACACGACGGAGCGCGGCATGTGGTTACTCATTGGTACGCAACAAACTGAGACTTTGAAATAACCACGCCCTCAGTAAACAAGGCTTTAAGGTTTACGAACGCGCCGTAATCCCGGCAAAAAAGTCACAATTCGCGCGCGCGGCCGGGCAGCAACGGCACGAAACGCACCGGGATCAATTGCTCCTGCTCGATGCCCGTTTCCTTCTTGGTAAGCTTGATAATGTGTTGCGCCCCGCCGTGCTGCCCGAGCGGCAGTAACATCACACCGCCCGGCTTCAACTGTTCGACGAGATTTTCAGGCAACGTCTCCGCGGCCGCCGTAACGATGATGCGGTCGAAAGGCGCATGGTCCGGCGCGCCGGCAAAGCCATCGCCGACAATAATTTCGACGTTGGTGTAGCCGAGCTTCTGAAGCCGCCGACTCGCCTGGTCCGCCAGCGTCCGGAAGCGTTCGACACTGACGACCTCGCGCGCGAGGAGCGATAATACTGCCGCCTGATAGCCTGAGCCGGTGCCGATTTCGAGCACGCGATGATGCGGCAACAGACCGAGTTGCTCCGTCATGTAGGCGACGACGTAAGGCTGGCTGATCGTTTGGCCGCACGCGATCGGCAACGCCTGATCCGAATAAGCGCGCTTCTCGTGATCGGCCGCAACGAATGCGCCGCGCGGGACCTCCTCCATTGCCCGCAACACGTCCTTATCGGTGATGCCGCGCTGGCGCAGCGTCAGCAGGAACTCCATGCGGCCGACGCCGTCCTGGTCCTGCGCCACCTGCCGCCCCCTTTATCCAAGCACGCTCGCGAGTGTCGTCATGAAAGGCTCGTCCGTCATGTCGAGCCGCAACGGCGTCACGGCAATTCGCTTTTCATTGAGCGCGTGCAGGTCGCAACCTTGCGCCGCGCCGGCGATACCGCCGCGGCCGAACGCGATCCAGTAATAAGGATTGCCGCGGCCGTCGCGGCGCGCCTCGATGTGCAGCAATTCCTGATCGCGCTTGCCCTGCGGCGCCACCGCGATGCCGGCGACCTGATCCGGCGGGCAGTCGGGAAAATTGACATTGACCAGTACGTCGCGCGGCATTCCGGCATCGAGCACGCGGCGGATCAGATCTGGCGCGAACTTTATGGCCGTGTCCCAGAAAGGCATGTGCTTGTTCGCCGACGCATAAGCCTGCGAGAGCGAGAACGAGGGAATGCCGAGCACGGTTCCCTCGATGGCGCCGGCGACCGTGCCGGAATAGCTCACGTCTTCCGCGGCGTTGCGCCCGCGATTGACGCCCGAGAGCACGAGATCGGGCATCTCCTTCATCAGGTGCCGCGCCCCCATGATGACGCAATCCGTCGGCGTGCCTTTAACGGCGAAACGCCGCTCGCCTACCTCGCGCAGCCGCAGCGGATCGTTGAGCGAAAGAGACTGCGAGACGCCGGACTGATCGTTTTCCGGCGCGATGATCCACACGTCGTCAGACAGCATGCGCGCGATCGTCTCGCAGGCCTCCAGCCCCGGCGCATGAATGCCGTCATCGTTGGTGATGAGGATGCGCATCAGATTTTGCCCCACACCGCAGTGCATTCCCCTCCCCCTTGCGGGGACGGGTCAGGGGTGGGGGTAGCAGAAGCTACGCGGCGCAGCGCCTTGAAGAGCAGCAAATACCCCCCTCCCCGACCCTCCCCCGACGAAAGGGCGTTCACGCCCGTCTGCGACGGGCTATGGGGGGAGGGAGATGAGAGGCATCGCCGTGTCGCAAGAGTCATTTCATTTTCTCAATCTTCTTCACGCCGCCCATATACGGCTGCAACACGGCAGGCATCTCGATCGAGCCGTCGGCTTGCTGATAAGTCTCCATCACCGCAATGAGCGCGCGGCCGACGGCAACGCCGGAGCCGTTGAGCGTGTGCACGGGACCCTTCACCTTGCCGTCTTTGCCCTTGTAGCGCGCGTTCATGCGCCGCGCCTGGAAGTCGCCGCAGACGGAGCAGGATGAAATCTCGCGATACAT
>DASUKT010000168.1:0-8929 GCA_036278575.1 Pseudolabrys sp.
GCCAGATCGACGACGTTTCCGCGCAATGCAAATTTCTTGAAGTCCTCAAACATATCGACCCCCTTTTGAAGCAGCGCACCAGTCTCGCGCAAACTTAAAGGCGTGACGACATTAATTGATCAAGCCGGCATGCACCATCGCTTCGCGGACCGCCGCTTGCGCCTTCTCCGACGCCGGCACCATCGGCAGCCGCACGGTGTTCGCGCACTTGCCGAGCAGCGACAGCGCGTACTTGACCGGCGCCGGACTCGTTTCGACGAACAAGTTCGTGTGCAGCGGCGCGAGCTTATCCTGCAGCTTGAGTGCGGTCGCAAAATCGCCTTTGCCGCAGGCCGCCTGAAATTCCGAGCAGAGTCTCGGCGCCACGTTTGACGTCACGGAAATGCAGCCGTGGCCGCCGTGCGCGTTGAAGCCGAGCGCGGTGATGTCCTCGCCGGAAAGCTGGTTGAAGCCGGTGCCCATGGCGGCTCGCTGCTGCGACACGCGCGTCATGTTGGCGGTCGCGTCTTTCACGCCCGCGATGTTCTTGAGCTCGTAGAGACGCTTCATCGTATCGACGTTGATATCGACGATCGAGCGGCCGGGAATGTTATACATGACGATCGGGATGCCGATGGCATCGTTGATCGCCTTGAAGTGCTGGTAAAGCCCCTCTTGCGTTGGCTTGTTGTAGTAAGGCGTGACGATCAGCACCGCATCGGCGCCGGCCTTCTCGGCGTGCTGTGAGAGTTCGATCGCCTCCGCGGTCGAATTGGATCCCGCGCCGGCGATCACCGGCACCCGGCCCTTGGCCTGGTCGATGCACCATTCGACGACGTGCTTGTGCTCGTCATGGGAAAGCGTCGGGCTCTCGCCGGTCGTTCCGACCGGGACAAGGCCGTTTGTCCCCTCTGCAATCTGCCACTCGACGAGTTCCCGAAAGACCCGCTCGTCCACGGAGCCGTTTTTGAAGGGCGTGACCAGCGCCGTGAAAGAGCCTCGGAAGTTGGTCTTTGCCGCCATGACACGCGTCTCCAACGGAATTGCCGCTCCATCATTATCGTTTCGGCAGGGCGCTTGAAAGCCCCACGCCGGCCTCCAAGGCCTGCCCGTTGCCGCCATTTCGCCCCGGTTCCGGCGTATTCGGGCGACTCAAGGGGCTATCCATTCACGCGGCTTATTGGCCTAATCGAGACGGTCGCATTTTATCGATTCGGGTGCCGCATGCCGCCAGAGGCCAAGAAACGTGATCGGTCGTAACGCTTTTCGGGTGCTTGGCATTGCGGCCGCATGCGGCGCAGTTCTCGCGCACGCGGAGCCGCGGAAAAAGCACGTTCCGCCGGTCCCACATGCGCGGCCGCCGACGCACTCATCGAAGACGCATACACCTCGGCATGTTGCGAAGGTTGCGAAGGACGTGCCGCTCCCGCGGCGGCGGCCTCACGTCGTCGAAGCAGCCGGATTGCCGCATGCCCCGCGCAGCCTGTCCCTTGCCGCACTGAGCGCACCGCCCGTCATAAAGCCGTTGTCACGGCTGAGCCCCGGCTCATTCGCAATTGCCTCGTCGCACGGCGCGAGCGAATCCGACATGCGCGCGGTCAAGCGCGTGATCGAGCTCACGCGCAAGGGCAAAGGCGCCGAGGCGGATGCGGAGGAAAATTCAATTCACGATTCCGTCGCACGCAAACTCGCCGAATGGGTGATCCTGCGTAGCGACAACACCAACCCATCTTTCAAGCGTTACGCCGACTTCATTGCCGCCAATCCGACTTGGCCGCACGTCGCGCTGTTCCGCCGCCGCGCCGAGAATGCGCTGTGGAATGACCGGATGGACGACGCCACCGTCCGCGCGTTTTTTGCAAGGCGTCCGCCGACCACGGCAAAAGGCCATTTCGCCCTCGCCCGCGTCCTGCTGGCCCAAGGCGATCGTGCCGGCGCGCAGGCACTGGTACGCGACGCCTGGCGGCACGAGGACTTTTCGCCGGACGTCGAAGAAAAAGTCATGCAGATGTTCGGCGACCTCATCACGCGCGCCGACCAGAAGGCGCGCATGGACGAGCGCCTTTACGCCGAGGATATCGAGCCGGCGCTGCGCTGCGCGCACCGGCTCGGCGGTGCCGAATTGAGCATCGCGCGAGCGCGCGCCGCGGTCTTACACCGGTCATCGAACGCCAAGGCGCTGCTCGAAGCCGTGCCGCTCTCGGCGCGCCATGACCCCGGCTTTATGTTCAGCCGCATTCATTGGCTGCGCAGGGAGGACCGGATTTCCGACGCGGTGTCGCTGATGCTGAGCGCACCGCGCGATCCGGCGGAGCTCGTCGATACCGACCGATGGTGGCAGGAGCGCCGCATCCTGGTCCGCAAGCTGCTCGATGCGCACGAACCGCAGACCGCCTATCGGCTCGCGCGCGACGCCGCGCCTCCGGACCGCGACAACTACCGCGCCGACTGGCATTTCACGGCCGGCTGGATCGCGTTGCGATTCCTGCACGAGCCGGCAGTCGCGCTAAGCCATTTCGCCAAGATCCCAAGCGGCACCTTCAATCCGCACGCGCTGTCGCGCGCCGGTTACTGGGAAGGCCGAGCGGCCGACGCCATGGGCCAGAAGAAAGAGGCGCACGCTTATTATGAGCGCGCCGCAAAATATACGGCGACCTATTACGGCCAGCTCGCACGCGCCCGCCTCGGGCTGACCCGGGTCGGACTGCGCGGCCCCGTGCCGCTTACGGCGGAAGAGCGTGCAACGCTCAATCAGCTCGAAATCGTGCGCGCCGTCGAAATTCTTTACAAGATCGGCGAGCGCGAACTGGTGGCGCCCATTTATGCCGAACTCGGCGAAAGCGCGAACGACATCGCCGGCATGGCCGTGCTCGGCGAGCTTGCCGGCCGTCATGGCGACGGCCGTGCGATGCTGCTGCTCGGCCAGGCCGGACTGGGACGCGGCCTGCCCCTCGACTACTACGCTTATCCGACGGTCGGATTGCCCAGCTACAAGCCGGTCGGGCCGCCGGTCGAGGCCGCGGTCGCCTACTCGATCGCGCGGCAGGAGAGTCACTTCAATCAGAAAGTGGTCTCATCGGCGCACGCGATGGGCCTGATGCAGGTGACGCCGGATGCCGGTATCGACACCGCAAAGAAGTACAAGGTCACCTACAGCCGTTCCCGCCTGCTTAGCGATCCCGTTTACAACATGCAGATGGGCGCGGCGGAGCTCGGCAATCTGCTCGATTATTATCACGGCTCTTATTTGCTGACGTTCGCGGGCTACAACGCGGGCCGCGGCCGCGTGAAACAGTGGATCGAGGCCTATGGCGATCCGCGCGACCCCGGCGTCGATCCGGTCGATTGGGTCGAGCGCATCCCGTTTTCCGAGACGCGCAATTACGTCGAGCGCATCATGGAGAATCTTCAGGTCTATCGCGCCCGCTTCGGCGGTAGCCGCAACGTGCTGATCGAAGCCGATCTGAAGCGTGGCAGCGAGTAGCACAGCGCGACGTCATTGCGAGGAGCCCCTATGGGGCGACGAAGCAATCCAAGCTTTACGTGCGACCCCTGGATTGCTTCGCTTCGCTCGCAATGACGGTTCAATTTGATCGGATTCCGCTCTAACTGGACTGACCTCTATCCGAATCGCACGTCAGTGATTACTGGGTCCCCGCCTGCGCGGGGACGACGACTCCATCGATGGCCGCTTCCGTGCCCAATTCCATCTTCATCACCGCGCCCGATGGGTTGCGGCTGCATGCGTGCTGCTATGGGCGCGCGAACGGAGCCGCGTTGCCGGTCGTGTGCTTGCCCGGCCTCACCCGCACCGCTGCCGATTTCGGCGTGCTGGCGAGCGCGCTTGCCGCAAACGGCGCGCATCCGCGCCGCGTGATCGCGCTCGATTATCGTGGGCGCGGCGAATCCGGCTACGACCGCGATCCGGAGAACTACAACGTCCGTACCGAGCTCCGCGATGTCCTCGCGGTGGTGACCGCGTTGGAGGCCCTGCCGGCAATCTACATCGGCACGTCGCGCGGCGGCATTCTTACGATGCTGCTCGCCGCCGCGCGGCCCACGGCTATTGCCGGCGCGGTGCTCAATGACATCGGCCCGGTACTCGATCCGAAGGGCTTGCTGCGCATCAAAAGCTACGTCGGCAAGCTGCCGCGGCCGGTGAGCTTCGAGGAAGGGGCGGAAATCCTGCGCCGGCTCTTCAGCACACAATTCCCGAAGCTGACGCCTGAGGATTGGCTCGCCAGCGCGCAGCGCGCGTTCAAGCAGGACAAAAAAGGCCGGCTGGTGCCGACCTACGACGTGCGGATCGCCAGGACGCTCAGGAGCATCGAGCCCGATGAGCCCGTTCCCGCGTTGTGGAGCCAGTTCGATGCCCTGCAATCCGTGCCGCTGATGGCGATCCGTGGCGCAAATTCGGATTTGCTGTCTCCCGCCACGCTCGAGGCCATGCGCACGCGGCGCTCGTCGCTTGAGGTGATCGAGGTGCCGGACCAGGGCCACGCGCCGCTGCTGGTCGAGCCTGAGATCGTTGCGCGCATCGGGAGGTTTGCGACGCGCTGCGACAAAAGCCTCGCGCCATCACCCTGGGCGCCCGCGATCCTTTCGCCGTCACCCTGAGGTGACCGGCGAAGCCGGCCCTCGAACGGCGACGGCCCAGGACTCATTGCCGGTCATCCTTCGAGACGTCCAACATTCTCGACAGCATTGCCTCGCGCCTTCGGTGATCGATCAAGAAGCACGTATTTAATGGGCTGCTCAGCAGTCGTCCGCCCACATTAATTTACGAAAAAAATACGCCCAAACGATTTGCCCGCGGCACAAAATGCCCGCTGTCGCCGCAACGGCATTATCGGTGCCCTTTGCTCAGCGATTTTGCCAGGGTGACGCGGCCATAGAAAAGGTCGCACGCCTTAGTCCGATTCAATGCCGGAAGCCTGCCTGCGTTCGACGGCCCAGATGACTGATTATTCAAGCGAACAAAAGTGCATGGTTGCGTAAGTCAGATATGCACCGCTGGAAGACGTAGGCGCGCTTGCAATCCAATCAACCGTTCCGCGGGCCACCCCCCAATTGGCTCCGGGCCGATTCGTTCCAGCAAGCAGTGCACCTGCATCAGCGCGGCGATCTGGCGGAGGCCCGACGCCTCTATAAATTCACGCTTCGTCAACGTCCCAATCACTTCGACGCGCTGCACTTGTTAGGCGTCTTGGAAGCTCAACGGGGTGATCCAGGCCGAGGAGAGCAACTCATTCGCAAAGCAATCCGGATCAATCCACGCTCAGCAGAGGCCTATTCGAATCTGGGCAACATTCTTCGCGATCGCAAAAAATTCGACGATGCGCTTGAGAACTACGAACGGGCGCTGGAAATCCGGCCCGAGTACGTCAATGCTCTCAACAATCATGGCACAGTCCTTATTGCCATGCATCGCTTCGAGGAAGCTCTCGTGAGCTTCGAGCGGGCGTCTAGCATCGATCCGCAATTCACGGCCGCATTGTATAACCGTGGCGTCGCATTAGTGCATTTGAAACGCTTGAAGGATGCACTCAACGCTTTTGACGGGGTCCTCTCCCTCCAGCCTGACTCCATGGACGCTCGCACGGACCGAGTGGCTGTTTTGATGGAGCTCGGCCGAGCCGATGAAGCGCTCGCTGCTTACGACGAGATTATCCGAACGGGTGGCGGTTCGATACTCACGTATTTTAACAAGGGCGTCTCGCTGCTTAAGCTTGGCCGTCCATTTGAGGCACTGGAAAACTTCGAGCGTGTACTTCAAACCGACCCTCAGCATCGGGGCGCGCTGACAAACTCAGGAAACGCGCTCCTGGAGGCCGGGCGCACGGAGGAAGCCATTGCCCGATTAGAATCGGCTGCCACTCTCGATCCCGACGGTCCCGATACGCTCAACAGCCTTGGTGTGGCCTTGATGAGGCTAGGCCATTCGGAAAAAGCATTGCCATGCTTCGATAAGGTGCTCGCAAGCAGGCCCGCCGATGCCGATGCTCTCACGAACCTCGGTATGGCGTTTCAGCGGCTTGGCAGGCATGCGGAAGCGGTGTCTGCTTACGAGCGCGTGCTGCGCGAGCGGCCAACCTATAAGTACGCACGCGGTCGCTTACTCAGCGCCAAGATGTATGCATGCGACTGGTCAGACCTGAACGACATGATCGAACAGGTTCGTACAGATGCCAGAGAATATGGACTTGCCGCAGACCCTTTTACCCTGCTGGCCTCTTCGCCGGACGAGAGGGAACAACTCATCGGGGCTCGTACATTTACGTCAGACAGATATCCCGCCCTGCCCCAGCCGCTACTACGTGACCGCCCTTGCACGCGCAAAAAAATTCGCGTGGCGTATGTATCTGGTGAGTTTCGCGCCCACGCTACATCATATCTCATCGCCGGCCTGCTGGAACATCACGACAGCAGCCGATTCGAGATCTTTGGGGTGTCTACCGGCAGGAATGACGGTAGCGACATGCGTCGGCGGCTGGAGAGCGCGTTTGGCACGTTTGTGGACGGCTCACGCCACTCGGACCGCGCGCTCGCTGAGATATTGGACCGCTGGGAAATTGATATTGCGGTCAACCTGAACGGTTATTTTGGCGTCGAGCGCACCGGCGTTTTCGCATTACGGCCCTGCCCCATTCAAGTGAACTACTTGGGATTTCCGGGCACGATGGGAGCGGATTACATCGACTACATCATCGCCGACGAGATCGTGATCCCGAAGGAGCGCCGAGATTTTTATGCCGAAAAGGTCGTCTACCTTCCTGACTCATATCAAGTAAACGATTCGAAACGCGCTATTTCGGACACAACGCCATCGCGTATGGAAGCTGGTCTGCCGAGTGAAGCTTTTGTATTTTGCTGCTTCAACAGCAATCATAAGATTCTCCCTGCGATGTTCGATATCTGGTGCCGGATTCTTCGAGAGACCGGCAACAGCGTGCTGTGGCTTATCGAGGGTGACCCAGCGGCCGCCGCCAATCTCAGGCGTGAAGCTGTGGCGCGGCAGGTCGCGCCGGATCGGCTCGTTTTCGCACCGCGCGTTCCGCTTCCGGATCATCTCGCGCGGCACCGACTGGCGGATTTGTTCCTGGACACGCTGCCCCACAATGCCCATACGACGGCGAGTGACGCACTGTGGGCCGGTCTTCCTGTGCTGACATGCCGCGGAACCACATTTGCAGGACGCGTAGCGGCCAGCCTTTTACGCGCGGTCGGATTGGAAGACCTCATTGCTGAATCGATCCACGAGTACGAGGCTCTTGCGATAACCCTTGCTCGCGATCGGACATTACTTGGCAGAATGCGGCGAAAGTTATCCGATAGCCAACCAGCACTCCCCCTGTTTGATACCGCTCGTTACGCGCGTCACATTGAAGCCGCGTACACGAAGATGTGGGACCTTCACTGCCGCGGCGAGAAGCCGCAATCGTTCTCGGTTGCCCCCGCTGCATAGCCTAAAAGGCCGCAGTTGGCTCGGCGATGTTGTGCTTGGCCGTCTTGGACGCACAGGCACATATGCGGATGTCGTGGTTCGATATGCCCCGGTGTAAGACAAAACCCCCGGCGGTTCCCGCCGGGGGTTCAAACTAGCTAACCGTGATCAGATCGATCAGGGCCAGAAGTTGCGTTGCACGCGGAAGATGCCGGACCAGACGTTGTTATCGTCGATCGTCGCACCCGCCGGGTGTGCACCAACTGCTGCGGTTGTCACGCCACCGCCGAACGCCGTCCGCACGTGCGAGTACATCACTTCGAGGCCGACATCGAGGTTCTCGACCGGGTTCCAGATCGTGCGCGAGCCTACCTGCCACAGGCTCCAGTCCGGATCGCAAACCGGGGCCACTATTCCCGCGGCTCCCAAGCACATCGTAGTACTCGGCTCGACTTTCAGGTAACCGCCGTAGATCGAACTTTGCAGGTTCGGCAGCCAGTGATGGGTATAGCCCGCCACAACCGCCCAGCTCTTGGTGAGTTCGAGCTGTCCCCCTGGCGCGAACACCGCGTCCGGATTCCAGCCGAGGGCGACGCTTTGACCGTCGAACACGCCGACGCCGCCGCTGGTGGTCAGGCTATAGTTTGTGTACTGGCCGGCGCCTTTGGCATAGTCGACCTCGACGCCGATGTGATCGCCCTTGCCGAGCATCGGCAGGTTGAACACAGCGCCGGCGCCGACCGCGAACCCGGCCTTGTCGTCCGGATGGCCGGTGGTGAACAGAGTGCCGTAGTAGGTCGGCCGCACATCGTGAAACGCGCCACTGATGCCGGCGGAGCCCCAAGCCTGGTCGACGCGCAGGTTGGCGACGACATCCGGGAAGTCATTCCCGAACCCGCCTTGCTGGCTGTTCGGCAACGTTGTGCCGACCGCACCTGCGGCACCCCCAGTGTTGAAGATCGCCTTGCCGCCGCGGTCTTCCGCCGCGATCGAGGCCGAGATGCCGTTGCCGAATTGTGCGGTATAGCCGGCAACCGTAATGCCCGAGCCGCCCGACGCCGAGCCGATGAAGTTGGTCTGATAGCTTTCCGTCGGCGCCGGGTTGTAGATGTCGAAGAACGACTGCGTGCGGCCGAAGGTGAAGCCGGCCAACTGGATGAAGCCGCGGTCGATGAACGCGTTGCCGGGCGTCGAGGTGTATTCGTCACCCGACGTCCATTGCGCGCCGATGCGGATATAGGACCGCAAGGTGCCGTAGGCCGTCTGCGAACGCACGTCGAACGAAATCACGCCGCGGGTGCGCTGATTCGTATCGCGCGTGTCGGAGCGGGTGAACCGCGCGTTGGCGCCGGTCAGGTACGGCGAGAACGAGCCGCTCGCGTTCATGTCGATTTCATAGCGCATGAACCCGCCGATCTTCAGGCAGGTATCGGTGCCCGGGATGTACCAGAACCCCGCGCCGTACAGGCTGCAAATCTTCACGTACTGGATGGATTTGAAAATAAA
>DASUKT010000169.1:0-17867 GCA_036278575.1 Pseudolabrys sp.
GTACCGCGACCTGCCCGACGCGCAGTTCGTCAAGGCCGTCGAAATGCACGTCGCCGCCATCAACCAAGGCATCGAAGGCATCCCGCGCGACCGTGTGCGGCTGCATGTCTGTTACGGAAACTGGGAAGGCCCGCACATTCATGACATCCCGCTCGCGACCATCCTGCCCGCGCTTTATCAGGCAAAGGTCGGCGCGTTGTCGATCGAGTTCTCAAATCCGCGTCACGCGCATGAATACGAAGCGCTGAAAAAACATCCGCTGCCGAACGACATGACCCTCATTCCCGGTGTCGTGGAAACGACCAGCAATTTCGTCGAGCACCCGGAAGTCGTGGCGCGGCGCATCGAGGAAGCGGTGCGCGTGGTCGGCGACCGTGAGCGTGTCATTGCCTCGACCGATTGCGGCTTCGGCACGTTTACCAACCGCGAATGGGTGATCGAGCCCGCCGTGTGGCTCAAGCTGCGCTCGATCCGCGAAGGCGCCGACATCGCCTCTGCACGGCTGTGGGGGAAGAAGACCGCGGCGTGAGGCTTGCTCAGGCACAGTGTTTATCCGCCTCATCCTGAGGAGCCGCGCGCAGCGCGGCATCTCGAAGGATGGGGCGGCCACATGCTTCGAGACGCGCTGCTTCGCAGCGCTCCTCAGCATGAGGCCGATAGAGGCAGCGCCGAATGTGACTACCCCACAGCCGCCTGGCGGCGGCGGGGCACGACCAGATTGGCGACGATCATCTGCACCGGCTCGTCGTTCTGATTGTAGGTCGTCGTGCGCATTTTCACGCGTCCCTGCTCGGGCCGCGATTTCGACGGAATAACCTCGAGGATTTCGCATTCGATCCGTAGCGTGTCGCCCGGCCGCACAGGCTTCGGCCAGCGCAGTTCATCGAGACTGCCGCCGACGATCCCGCCCGCCAGCGGAGGACCATCGACCGCCATCAACCGCATGGTGATCGAAGCCGTATGCCACCCACTCGCCGCGAGCCCGCCGAACATCGTGTCAGCCGCGGCCTCCTCGTCGAGATGGAACGGTTGCGGATCGAACTCGCGCGCGTACGCTTTGATCGCCGCAGCATCGACCGGAACACGGTCCTGCCCACGATATATTTGCCCGATTTGCAGGTCGTCGAGATAAAGCGGCGTTCGGTCGGATGCCGTCATCGGGACCTCGGTGTCATGGCCCGGCAACTAAGCCCGGCATTGCCGTTCGTTGCAAGTCCCGTCCCACCTTGCCCGCAAGCTCCCGCACGCCTGCATGGCCGCAAACCAAGGCGCGACTGCACAGCATAGCTGAATGACGGCGGCAAATGCGGCGTGTATAACAGCGCAGAACACAGCGCTTGAACGCGCCAAAATCAATAAGCCCGCAGGAGAAGCATATGGACGAGAGAACGCGCGAGCCCGTCGAAATCCGCGCCGAGGATATCAACCCCCGTTACAACTGGGGCCGCGCCCTGCCCGCGCTGGGCACCATGGGCGTCGATTTTGAGGAGCGCGTCGATTACCGCCGGCTGCACCGTTATCGCATCAGCCGCGCCCGCCAGGCATTGGAGAATTCCGAGCTCGGCGCGCTGCTGGTGATGGACGTCAACAACATCCGCTATCTCACCTCCACCAAGATCGGCGAATGGGAACGCGACAAAATCTGCCGCTGGGCGCTGCTCACGCGCAACAGCGATCCGATCCTGTGGGACTTCGGCTCCGCCGCCGTCCACCACAAGCTCTATTGCCCGTGGCTCAAGCCGGAAAACTGCAGAGCGGGGCTGCTTGGCCTGCGTGGTACCGTCGCGCCGTCGTTCGGGCTGATGGAAAAGCACGCCAAGGAAATTGCTTCGCTTCTCAAGGAAGCCGGCTGCGAGAAGATGCCTGTCGGCGTCGACATCATCGAGCCGCCGATGATGTTCGAATTGCAGAAAGCCGGGCTGAAGATCGTCGATGGCCAGCAGGTGATGCTCGAGGCGCGCGAAATCAAGAACACCGACGAGATCGCGCTGCTCAATCGCTCCGCGGCGATGGTGGATGGCGCTTACGATCTCATCAACGAGAAGCTGCGTCCCGGCGTGCGCGAGAATGACATTGTCGGCATGGTCAACGAATTTCTCTATCGCAATGGCTCGGATGACGTGGAAGCGATCAACGCCATCTCGGGCGAGCGCTGCAATCCGCACCCGCACAATTTCACCGATCGCATGTTCCGGCCCGGCGATCAGGCTTTCTTCGACATCCTGCAATCGTTCATGGGCTACCGCACCTGCTACTACCGCACGTTCAACGTCGGCCGCGCCACGCCGGCACAGCACGACGCCTACAAGCAGTGCCGCGAGTGGCTCGACAATGCGATTGCGCTAATCAAGCCCGGCGTCACGACGGACAAGGTGTGCAGCGTGTGGCCGAAGGCGCAGGATTTCGGTTTCCCGGACGAGACGTCCGCCTTTGGCTTGCAATTCGGCCACGGCCTCGGGCTCGCGCTGCACGAGCGGCCGATCATCAGCCGCGTCATCTCGCTCACGCATCCGACCGAGATCAAGGAAGGCATGGTGTTCGCGCTGGAAACTTATTGCCCGGCAAAGGACGGATTTTCGGCGGCGCGCATCGAGGAAGAGGTCGTCGTCACGGACAAGGGCTGCCGCGTGATTTCGCTCTTCCCGGCTGAGGAGTTGCCGATCGCGAACCGGTATTGAAACCGGGCATCCGCGAACGGGAGGGCTACCCGCGGCGAGTCTCTCTATCCGTCTATCCGTCCGCCTTTGCGGCCGTCGCACCGTGCGCCATCATCGCAGTCGGTAACGCGACGCTCATGGAGTCGACCATCGATGTCGGCATCAGAATAGTCGCGCCGCGTTCCTTGGTGGTCTCATAAATGATGTTCATTGCCCGCAGGTGCAGCGCAGCGGCGTTGCTGCCATACGTGTTTGCCGCTTCGACAAATCTTTGCGCGATGGCGGCCTCGGCCGAGCCGAGGATCACGCGCGCTTCCTTTTCGCGCTCCGCCTGCGCCTGCCGCGACATGGCGTCCTGCAAGGCGACCGGGATGGCAACGTCGCGAATTTCGACCGCGTTGACCGAGATGCCCCAGTCCGCGGTCTTGCGCGCGATCTCGGCGCGCAGTACCTCGTCTGCCGCCTTGCGCTCCGACAACAGCTCCGACAGATGCGACGAGCCGATCATTTCGCGCAAGGACGTCTGCGCCACCCGGTCGATGGCCGAACGGTAATCGGTGATATTGAGCGCCGCGCTCTGCGCGTCATGGACATGCCAGAAAACGATGGCGTCCACATTCACCGGAACCGTGTCGCGGGTGAGTGCCTGCTCGGCGTTGAAGCCGGTTGTTTGAATCCGCTCGTCGATGATGGCCGTGATACTGTCGAAGATCGGGATAATCGCGAACAGCCCCGGTCCTTTGACGCTAGACAGCTTACCGGCGCGCAAGATCACGAAACGCTCCCAGTTGTTCGCCATCTTCAGCGAAAAAGCCGTCAGGACCGCAAGAACGCCAAATGCGACGCCGACGGGTTTCAAACCGGCCAGGAAAAGCAGGGCTCCGACGATCGCAAGGACAATCGTAACGAGCGCGGTAATGGGATTCATGATGAGGTCTCCACATCAAAATAACGTGGTATAATCGGCACTATGCGCCAGCGCCTCACCCAGAGATAGATGCGGGAAGCTCTCGCTCGGGGACGGCCGTGAACTAGGAAAGCGTGAACGCGCGACGTGCGCGTTCCGCAATCTCCGCCCGCACATGAGTGCGGAACGGCCGCTCCGGGAGAATTTACAGCCAATTTACTTGTGAGTGTCGTCTGCTGCCGCTTCACTGCGTCCGTGCGCTGCCGCTGTTTTCCTCCCTTTTGGCTGAAACGGCGGTGAGAATCCTCCACCTTATGCACACAGGGCCCCGCAAGGGGCCCTTTTTTTGTTTTGCGGGGTCAGGCCCGGCAACGGCAACGAAAAGCTTAAGTTTCCAAGCCCGTCGGCACGTTCTTGTTCTCCGACGTGAGCTTCATGCCGGAGGCAAGCGCCATCGTTTCCGCAAGCGCGGCAAAATCCTTCTGCAGGTACTCTTCCGGATTTTTCTGAAGCTGTGCCGCGCCGAAATGCGATTGCAGCACCTCGCGCGCCGCCGCCGTCACCGGCATCGGAACATCCCACTCGCGGCCAAGTTCAAGGCCGAGATCGAGGTCCTTGCGCAGCAGCTCGGGCGTGAATGTCGTCGACCAATCGAGATTGACCAAGGCCGGCGTCTTGTAGGCGGTGAACATCGATCCCATAACGCCATTGTTCATAAAAGCGAGAAAGGCGTGACGCGGAACGCCCATTTTGTTGGCGAGCAACGTGATCTCGATCAGATTTTCGATCACCACGCCCAGCATGACGTTGTGCGCAATCTTGCAGATGCGTGCGAGCTCGCCCTCGCCGACGTAGGACACCCCGCGCGGGGCGAACACTTCGATCAACGGCATCGCAATCTTGGCGTCCGGTTCCGGACCGGAAACGACCGAGGACAACTTGCCTGCCTTGATGACCTTGGCGTTGCCCGACACCGGCGCGGCGAGGAAGCTCACGCCCTTTTCCTGCACGCGCGTGCGAATGGCCGCAGATTCCTCGACCGCAATCGACGAGCAATCGACAATCATCTTCGGCTTTTTGCCGCCGGTCAGAAGCCCGTCCTTGCCGAAAATCACTTCCTCGACATCCTTGCCGGTGGAGACGATGCAAAAAACGACATCGCAACCGGCGAGCTCGACCGGCTTATCGACGAGCTTGCCGCCCTTTGCGGCCAGCGGCTCGGCCTTTGCGCGCGTGCGGTTCCAGATCGACACGTCGTGGCCGGCCTTGAGCAGACGCTCCGCCATGGGCAAACCCATGCGCCCCGCGCCGATCCAGCCGATCTTCTGATTGTCCGCCATCACTAAACTCCCTCCAATACCGCCGCACTGGCCTTTGTCTCGATGGGGCCTTTACCCGTTCCTGCGTCAATTCGCCAGCGCCATAATCTCGCATCTGCCTTGCCCGACAATGCTTTCCCCGCGTGGGCTCTGCCCACGCTTGTCGCGGGCGTGAGATGCGCATTATCCTGCCCGCCAAGACCGGCTCGCGGGCCGCAAAAGAACAAAAGATAACCGGAGGATTTCGTCTCGTGGCCGTGCAGGATTCGGTAAGCGCACTCGGCATGGGCGGCGCGACGGGGCCGTCCGCCGGCGCGCGGTGGGGCGCTATCGCCCTGAAAATCTATCCATTCGTCGTTGTCGGCGCGATCTGGGAGATCGTCGCGCACGCCGGAGTATTTCCGCGCAAGCTGTTTCCCACGCTCGAGGACATTGCTCGTTCATTCATCGACCTGACGATTGCAGGAATCCTGCCGCATCACGTGCTCGACACCTTGTTGCGCCTTCTCGCCGGCTTTGCGCTTGCCTCAATCGCGGGGCTAACCATCGGGGTCTTGATGGGGCGCTCGCGACGGGCCGAAGACATCCTCCTGCCGCTGGTGAGCATCCTGGCGCCGATTCCCGGCCTCGCCTACACGCCGCTGTTCCTGCTCTGGTTCGGCCCCGGCGAAGTCTCGGCGGTTCTGCTGGTCGCTTTCGTCTCGATGTTTGCGGTGATCTACAACACCTGGACCGGCGTCAAATCGGTCAAGGAAATCTGGCTGCGCTCGGCGCAGGCAATGGGCGCCGACGACCGGCGCATGTTCAGCCACATCATCCTGCCCGGCGCCCTTCCGTATATCCTCACGGGCCTGCGGCTCGGACTAGCGCAGGCGTGGCGCATCCTGGTTGCGGTCGAAATGCTGGCAGCGGTGCCGTGGGGTCTCGGATGGCTGATTTTCGGCGCGCGCGAGTTTCTCAATACCGACGTCATGATGGCAGGAGTCGTGGTGATCGCGTTGATCGGCCTTGGGCTTGAGAAATACGTGTTTCAAAAAATCGAGGACTACACCGTCGTGCGTTGGGGCATGATTGGATCGATGGCGCCATGACGGCATTGACCGACACGAGCAAGAACAGACGTTCGATCGTTCGCGCCGCGATCACTTTGGCCGTGGCTGCCGCCTTCTATGAAGCGGTTTCGTACAGTGGCCTGTTTCCGCGCGTGCTGCTGCCGACGATCCAGACTATTTTCGAAACGCTTTACTCGATGATCTCGGACGGCAGCATGCTCGAGCATGCCGGCTATACGCTTTACCGCGTGTTGTTCGGATTTTGCCTTGCGATCGCAGTCGGGCTGCCGCTCGGCATCCTGATGGCCCGCTTCAAGCAGGTGGAAAACTTTTTCCTGCCGCTGGTAAGCGCTTTGATGCCGATCCCTTCGTTCTCGCTGGTGCCGCTGTTCATGCTGTGGTTCGGCATCGGCAATCTCACCACAATCCTGGTGGTTTTCTATGCCGCCACATTCCCGATGATCTTCAATACCTGGTCGGGCGTGCGCGCGGTCAATCCGTTGTGGTTGCGCGCGGCGGGCGCCATGGGCGCAGACGAGAAGCGTTTGTTCTGGAAGGTCATCATTCCGGGCGCATCGCCTTTCATCATCACCGGCATGCGGCAAGCTTTTCTTCGCTCATGGATCGCGGTGGTCGGCGCCGAAATGATCGCGGCATCCGACTTTGGACTCGGCTGGGTGATTTTCGACGCCAAGGAGTTTCTCCAAACCGATGTCATGATGGCGTCGCTTGTTGTGATCGGCTTGATCGGTTTCATTTTCGAGCGCGTCGTCTTCGGCTCGCTTGAGCGCTTCACCGTGCTGCGCTGGGGCATGGTCCGGGCGACAAAAGGTTAGACAACGGGCGTCACAGGCATGATCCCCATCGAAATTCGCGACGTGACGCTCGTCTATGAGACGCCCGGCGGCAAGGTGCCGGGCGTCAAGGACGTGAATTTCAACATCGATGCTTCCGAGTTCGTGTGCATCCTGGGCCCGAGCGGCTGCGGCAAGTCGACGCTGCTCAACATCATCGCCGGCTTTCTCGCGCCAGCCGCGGGCGAAATCCGCATCGGCGGCAAGGCGGTGACCGGGCACGGCATGGACCGCGGTGTCGTGTTCCAGGATTTTGCCCAGCTTTTCCCGTGGCGCACCGCGCTCGGCAATGTCGCCTTCGGGCTCGAGATGAAAGGCGTCTCCAAAGCCGAACGCGAAACGATCGCGCGCGAGCAGCTTCGGCTGGTCAAGCTGGAAAAGTTTATCGCCTCCTATCCGCACCAGCTCTCCGGCGGCATGCAGCAGCGGGTCGCCATCGCCCGCGCGCTGGCGTACAATCCATCGGTCCTGCTGATGGACGAGCCGTTCGCGGCGCTCGACGCACTGACGCGCGACGACATGCAGCGATTATTGGCCGATGTCTGGCGGGAAACCCGCAAGACGGTGATTTACGTGACGCACAACGTTG
Source organism: Pseudolabrys sp. (assembly GCA_036278575.1). GTDB lineage: Bacteria > Pseudomonadota > Alphaproteobacteria > Rhizobiales > Xanthobacteraceae > Pseudolabrys. The sequence goes on from DASUKT010000169.1 coordinate 7,379, forward strand.
CGGAGGCGGTTTATCTGGCGGACCGGGTGGTCGTGATGACTCCGCATCCGGGCACCGTGAAAACGATATTGCCGATTGCGCTGCCGCGGCCACGCGATCCGCTCAGCGTCGAATTTCTCGATTACCAGAAGGAGCTTTTGGCTCATCTCGGCCACGATGCCGTCGAGCCTGAAGAGCGAAAAAAAGCAGGAAACGGCAAGGCAGCGACAAAGGGAGGATAACAATGACAGTGCTGACCAAGGGAATGACACGCCGTCAATATCTGACGGCGACAGGCGCCGGCGTTCTGGCTGCGGGATTTGGCGTGCGCCCGTCGCTGGCCGACGACGTGACGCTGCGGCAGGGCTATCAGACGAACATGTGGGGCATGCCGACCTATTACCTCATGCATTCCGGCCTGCTGCAGAAGCGCGGCATCAAATTCCAGGAATTTGCAGTGCCATCCGGCAACTTGACGATGCAGCAGATGGTGGCGCGGCAAGTCGATCTGGGCACCTATGCCGGTCCGTCGTTCATCATCGGCCATCAGAAGGGCGGCCTGATCGCCATTGCCAAAATCGAATATGTCGGCAAGACCGCGCGCGTGATGGCGCGCAAGGACCTGGGCTTGAAAACCGTTGCCGATCTGCGCGGCAAGAAGGTGGCCAACCAGACCGGCTCATCGGTCGGCAACATCTTCGTCGATCAGGTCGCGGCGAAAGCAGGCTTGCACAAGGGCGACTTCCAGGAAGTCCGCATGAACGTCAACGACATGGTGGCAGCGCTCGCCGCCAAGACGGTAGACGCCATGGTGAACGTCGAGCCCTACAATTCGATCGCGGAAGCGCAGGGCCTCGCGAACGAACTCGTCGATTACTATGATTTCGACAAGTTGCCGGTCTTCATGGCAGCAACGCCGGAATTTGTCGAAAAGCATCCCGACACGATCGTGAGCTACCTCAAGGCTTGGCTCGACGTCGCGAAGGACTTCAAGAACAGCCCCGGCAAAGTCGCGGATACGATCTATTCCTTCTACACCTCCAAAGGCTACAAAATGTCGAAGGACGTCTTCTCCAAGGCGTTGAGCCGTGTCGAAGTCGGCCCCGGCTGGCCGCCCGAGCTCAAGCCCTACATGCAGCATCACGCTGAAGTTCTGTTGAAGAACAAGAAGATCAAGGCTATCCCTGATTGGGGCAAATGCTTCCGCGAGGATTTCCTCAAGAAGGCAAGCGCCTGAAAGCGCAACAAATTTGCATGTAATGAAATTCGGGGCCGGCGCATCAGCGCCGGCCTTGCCGCGAAACGAAGTCGTATCAGTCACGGAGATAGAAATGTCCGCCGCCAAGAGCCCGCTTCAACAAGGCACCGCCGAACCGATTTCATGGAATTTCAAGCCGCTCGCGCAGCACGAGCTCGGCGGTTTCGGCGGCATGGGCGAAGGCATGTCGGTGCAGAAGACCAAGGATGGCCGCCGCATCATCTGGCTGGCACACGAAAGCGCGCCGAAAAACTTTACCGGCGTTGACGTTTCCGATCCGCGCAACCCGAAGGTCGTGGTGCAGACGGACCTGCCGACCAGCCACATGCGCTCGAATTCGCTGGAAACCGCGGGCGACATCATGGCTGTTGCGTATCAAACGCAGAAAGTCGGGCAGCAGCCGGCGGGCCTGGAGTTGTTCGACATTTCCGTGCCGGAAAATCCGCGATCGATCGGCTTCTTCGACACGTCAGGTCCGCATTCGCGCGGTGTGCATCAACTCTGGTTCTGCGACGGCGAATACGTGCACATGGCGTCCGGCGCGCCGGATTTCGAGCCGAGCAATCCGCTCGATGACCAGTTCTATCGCTGCATCGACGTGCGCAATCCATCGAAGCCTGTCGAAGTTGGCCGCTGGTGGCTGCCCGGAACGCGCCGAGGTGACAATGTCGCGCCGCCGCAGCGGCATCCGCTGGACAAGGGCTTTCGCGCGCACAACACCAACGTCTATCCGCAGAAGCCCGACCGGCTCTATCTCGCCTACATCGACGGCGGCATGTTCATCATGGACATCGCCGACAAGTCGAAGCCGCAGGTCATCAGCCACTGGACCAACTCGCCGCCTTATACCGGCTTCATGCATACGGTCGTGCCGATGTTCAACCGCGACCTGCTGATCGTTACCGACGAGTCGACGGAGAAGAGCGCCAAAGACTGGCCGAAGCTGATCTGGATTCTCGACGCGCGCGACGAGAAGAATCCGATTTCCATCGCAACCTGCCCGCTGCCGCCGGTCGATGCCTTCCGTAACCGCGGCGGGCGCTTCGGCGCGCACAACGTGCATGAAAACGTGCCCCTGCCGACCGCGTGGAATTCCGAGGACATTGTTATCGGTACGTTCTTCAACGGCGGCCTGCGCGCCTACGACATTTCGAATCCGTACCAGCCGAAGGAAATCGCCACGTTCGTACCGCCACCGCCGAGCGGCACGCCGGCGGGCGCAGTGCAACTCAACGACGTGTTCGTGGACGAGCGCGAGATCGTTTACACCGTCGATCGGCATACCGGCGGGCTGTATATTCTGGAGAAGGACTTTTAGCACACTGGCTGTCATGCCCCGCGCAAGCGGGGCACCCAGTAAGCCCAGCCCGTGTTGGGCGGCACTTGGCCTTACTCGATCTGCGGTGTTTACTGGATCGCCCGCTTTTGCGGGCGATGACACCATGAGATGAACCAGCTCTTCCAATCCCCCGCCGCAGGCCCGTTCGGCCGCCGGCTCAAGCGTGAGCGCGGCACGCGCATACCGGTGACAATCCTGACCGGGTTTCTCGGCGCCGGTAAAACCACCCTGCTCAATTGCTTTCTAAAAACAGAGGAAGGCCGTGGTACCGTCGTCGTGGTGAACGAGTTCGGCGCGGCCGGCATCGATGACGTGCTGCTGCGTTCAAGTGCCGACGAGACCGTGCTGCTTGGCAATGGCTGCCTTTGCTGCACGGTGCGCTCGGATTTGCAGATCGCTTTGCGCAAGTTAGTCGCCGACCGCGAACGAGGCGAAATTCCTGATTTCCACCGCGTCATCATCGAAACCAGCGGCCTCGCCGATCCGTCACCCATCCTGCAAAGCTTTGCGACAGATCGCGCGCTCGGCGGGGAATTTCACGTTGAGACCATCGTCACCGTCATCGACGCGGCGACCGGCGAAGCCACGCTCGGCTGGTCGGCGGAAGCGCGTAAGCAGGCGATTCTTGCTGACCGCTTTGTCGTGACCAAGACCGACATTGCCCCCGAAGCGGCCGCAGCGCCGCTGATCGCCAAATTGCATGCACTCAGTCCGCGCGCCTCGATCGACAAGGCTGTCAACGGCGCGCTCGACCCACGCCGATTGATCGATCCGGCCGGTGAACTCCGCAATACCTTTATCGCGGAAGCAAGCCACAGCGACGGCATCGGAAGCTTCGTCATAACCGAAAGCGCGCCGGTCAAATGGCCGGCGTTCGCGCGCGCGATGGACACACTGCAATCGCTGCGCGGGCCGGACCTGCTGCGCGCCAAAGGCATTCTCAACGTCGAGGGCTGCCACGGGCCGATTGTGGTGCAGATGGTGCAGCATTTGATTCACCCGCCGGTCGAACTCGAGACGTGGCCGGATAGCGACCGCACCAGCCGGCTGGTGTTCATCACACGGAATATTGCGGAGCAGCAGGTGCGCGCGCTGTTTGCGACGGTGAGCGCGTTAACCGCATAGTGAGTGTCATCATCCGCGAAGGCGGATGATCCAGTAATCACAAGCTCTGGATATATCCGATGCGTTGCGATGTACTGGATGCCCGCTTTCGCGGGCATGACAGGTATAACTTATTCCCGATCCCTGCCCGCGATCTCCGCCTGCCAGGGCGCGAGCCAGCGCTCGACCCAGCCAATCAGCCAGTTCAACCCGATCGCCATTACCATCAAAATGATGATCGGCACGAACATCGTTGCGGTATCGAAATTATTCGCGGAATTGATGATGACCGCGCCGAGCCCGGAGATCGTCGTGAAGAATTCTGCGATCACCATGCCTACGACGGCACGGCCGACGGCAAGGCGAATGCCGGCCATGATGTAAGGCAACGTCGCCGGCAACACGATGCGGCGCAGGATTACCGTGTTCGGCGCGACGAATGACCTGCCGACCTCGATCAGCGTCTTTGGCACTGCCATGACGCCAGCCCAGGTGTTGATGCAGATGGGGAAGACCGACATCAGGAAGATGACGGCGACCTTCACCGCAAAGCCGAGGCCGAGCCACAGGATCAGAAGCGGCACGAGCGCGACCAGCGGCATCGCATATCCGGCCGTGACATAGATGCCGAGCGCCGCGCCTGCGCCACGCGAGCCGCCGATGATGAGGCCGAGTGGAACACCGAGCACGATCGCAAGCGCATAGCCGATCACGAACGGCCGCAGACTGTCATACAGCGCGCCGCCTAGTTGCCCGCTGCGCACCAATTCCCAGAACGCGACGGCGATCGCGCTCGGATACGAGCCGAACACCGGATTGATATTGCGGCCGAAGATCTCCCATAAGACGATCGCGCAGATAATCGACGTAAGAGTAATCGCCCAACGCGGCCAAGGACGGCGTTCGGCTGGCGCTGTCGTCTGCGCGGTGGACTTTCGATCAGCGGCAATTTCGGCCATGCGGGTGCAATCAGTGGACCGTCTTGGCGTCGTGCAGCAAACGCCAGACGCGATAGCGGGTTTCTGAAAATTCAGGCAGGCCGCGTACGATCCCCAAATCGTCCCGCGGACGCGACAGCGGGACGTCCATCGCCTCGCGGACACGACCTTCGCGCATCACCACGATCCTGTCAGCGATCAGAACCGCCTCATCGAGATCGTGGGTGACGAACAGGATGGTCTTTTTGGTGCGGGCGTGGATATCCAGAAGTTCGGCCTGCATCGCCTCGCGCGTCTGCGCGTCGAGCGCGCCGAACGGCTCGTCCATCAGCAATACCTTGGGATCGATTGCCAGCGCACGCGCGATACCGACCCGCTGCTTCATGCCGCCGGACAATTGATGCGGCCGGCGGTTACGCGAGTCCGCGAGACCAACGAGCTCAAGATATCTCATCGCGGTGTCCTTGAGCTCGGCGCCGCGCACGCCTTTCATTTCGAGGCCGAACATCACGTTCTGCAGTGCATTGAGCCACGGCAGCAACTCGGCGTGCTGAAAAACCATGCCGCGGTCATGGCCACAGCCGCGCACTTCGTTGCCGTCAACAGTGACGCGGCCGCTACTCGCGGCATCAAGTCCCATCGCGACGCGCAGCGCCGTGGTCTTGCCGCAACCGCTTGGGCCAATCAGCGCGACAATTTCACCGTCGCGCACGCTAAAGCTGACACGGTCGAGCGCCTGGACGTGCTGAACCTCGTCGGCAACACGCAGCGTGAACTGCTTGGATACTTCGGCGAAACGGACCTCGCCCATATAGGTCTCCAGCGACGTGACTCGCTATTTGCCGGCAGCGGCCAGCGCTTTCTCGCGGTATTCCGGCGCGACAACGGTCTTCAGGTCGATCGGTTTCGACAGCTTGCCGACCTTCACGAGCTGTTGCTGAAGCCATTCGAGCTTGTCCATCGGGATCGGGAGAGTCGGGTCGACCGCGTGATGCTTGACCGCATCGTCCCAGACGAAGCCCGGACGCGGATCGTCCGGTTTGGCGTGAGTCATCTCACGCGTTAGCGCAACCGTCGCATCCTTGTTGGCGACGGCATAGCGCAAGGCTTTCATTTCCGCCGTGAGGAAGCGGACGGCGTCATCGCCGCGCGCGGCAAGCACCTTGGCCGATGACATGATGCAGACTCGCAGGAGCTTGGGCAACGCGTCGCGCCCTGCGATCAGCAGGTGAACGTCCTTTGGCGCAACCGGCTCGTATTCGTTCGAAACGACCGCGGCCTGCACGACTCCGCCGACCAGCGCCTGATAGCGTTCGCGATCGCCGCCAACCGCAGCGAGCTTCACCTGGCTCGGATCGACGCCATACTTTTCCAGCGCCGCGCGCGCCAGCATGTCGGGCATCGAGTTGGGCGCCGACACCGCGATCGACTTGCCTTTGAGATCTTTCACACTATGAATGTCGTTGCCGCGTACGTAAATGCCGTGCGGCACCACAACCCAATGACAGCCGAGAATCTTCGCATCGGCGCCCTTGGCGTCGGCTGAGATCACCCCCTGCGGGCCGCCTTCGAAGCTGTCGAGCTCTCCGGCAATCAAAGCCTTGAGACCGATCTGGTCGTCCTTGACCTGCTTGATCTCGACTTTGATGCCTTCCTTCTGGTCAAAACCGCGCTTGGCGGCCATGAAGAAAAAGCCTGCGTCCGACTTCGCGTTGAGCACGCCGTGGCGCCAGACCTTGCCGGACTGGGCCGCAGCCGGCGACGATGTCAGCCAAACGATGCCTAGAACGAATGCCAGCCCGAGCGTGGCCCTGCTGTTTCCGATGTTGCGCATTGGCTCGATCCTCCCGGTGCTTCCTCTGTTCTTGATTTTTATTCGCACAGAATAGCGGATTTTCGTGACCGCGGCTTGCAAAGGACAGTGTGGGGGACAAGCCTGGGCGCCGCAAGCGCCGACATCCATGTATCAGCGTATTTTGTAAGCGGTTGAGCAGTTGCGGTCACGCGTCGCAGCTTCATCCCGGAATAAGCCGCATCGAACCAATCTGCCTCGAACAACAACGGCAGGTTGCATTGGCCTATGCGAACCCGGCTTTACCTCGGAATAGCGGGAAGGAAAATTGCCGGTTGCCTCTCATCTCACTGGCGATCAGACCGGCGCCAGCCGCGAAATCTTCTCACGCGCGGCGGCAATAACCTCGGGTACAGCCGCGTCATTGTTCGGCGCCATGACGTGCACGCCCGAGACGCCGCGAATTTCGGCAAGCTCCTCGATAAGCTCGACACAGATGCGCTGGCCTTCCGCAACCGGGTCGGCGGCTTTCTCCATGCGAGCGACAAACGCATCGGGAATGATGGTGCCGAATAGTTTTTCCTTCATCCACTGCGCCGACTTCGCCGAACGCAGCGGCGCAATGCCGATGAGAAACGCAAGCTTGTCAGTGATACCATGCTTGGCAAGCCGCGCCATGTAGCGCGAGACCACGCCCGCATCCATGCAGAATTGCGTTTGCACGAATTGCGCACCTGCATCGATCTTGGCGTTGAGCCCTTTTGGCTGCCAGCCCAATGGCGGATCGATCGGACTGTCCGCGGCGCCGAGGAAAAAATCGGCACTGCCGGCGACCCTGCGCGCGGACGGAAGCTCGCCCTCGTCACGCAGCCGACGCGCGGTTTGCAACAGCACGCGAGTATCCACATCGAACACAGGCGTTGCATCCGGCTGATCGCCGGCGCTCGGGTCGTCGCCGCGCAACACCAGCAAGTTGCGCACGCCCAGTGCGGCCGCGCTCAACAGATCGCTTTGCAGCGCAATCCGGTTGCGGTCGCGGCAGGTGAGTTGGAGGATCGGCTCGATGCCGTTTTGTACAAGCAGCCCGGCAGCGGTTACTGCGCCAAGGTGCGGCCGCGCGCCGGCCCCGTCCGTGACATTGACCGCATCAGCTACACCCTTAAGCGGCAGGGCCTTGGCCAACAAATCGTCGGACGACACCGATACCGGCGGTGTAATTTCCGCGGTGATAACGAAGCGGCCGCTTTTCAGTTTTTCTCGCAAATTCATGGCGCTGCCCACCCATCAGAATCCAGTGGACGTTGCAAGCCCAACAATGGGAAAAGAGCGGAATAGCGCGAATGCCGCGCGGTAATGCGGGTTTTCTGTGCCGATTGTCTTACTGGACGAAGCGCTCGACGCCATCCGCGACGGCGTAATGCTCGTGGTGCCGCGCGAAGTTTCCGGCGTGCCGATGGCGGCAACGCGCGCGCTCATTCGCCGCCATGTGAAAAAACTGCATGTGGTGGCGCTGCCGACATCGAGCCTGCAAGCCGACCTGCTGATTGGCGCCGGCTGCGTCGAAACGCTCGAAACGTCGGCGGTAAGCCTCGGCGAATTCGGGCCGGCGCCACGATTTTCGGCGGCGATTACCGGCGGCGCCATCCGGATGCTGGACGCAACATGTCCCGCGTTGCACGCCGCATTACAGGCATCGGAAAAGGGCGTGCCGTTCATGCCGCTGCGCGGGCTGATCGGCTCCGACGTGCTGAAATATCGCGACGACTGGAAGGTGATTGACAGCCCGTTCGGCAATTCCGATCCGATCGTGCTGTTGCCGGCAATCAAGCCGGATGTGGCGCTGTTTCACGCGCCGATGGCGGATCGCTTCGGCAATGTGTGGATCGGCCGCCAGCGCGAACTGGCGACGATGGCGCACGCGGCGGAGCGCACGATCGCCACTGTCGAAAAAATCCATGACGTCAACCTGCTCGACGATCCCGTTCTCGCCGCCGGCACGCTGCCGGGCTTTTATGTGGAATGCATTGCGGTGGCCGAGCGCGGCGCCTGGCCGCTGCCGCTACCAGACCATTACAGCCTCGATGCCGAGCATCTTGCGCTTTACGCGCGCATGGCGGCGACGGCGGACGGATTTGCGGAGTATCTCGATCGGTATGTGTATGAAAAGCAGGCGGCATGATCTTTCTTATCCCTCCTCTGAAAGGGGCGGGTGGCTCCGCGCAAGCGCGGAGCCGGGTCGGGTGAAGCGGCGGCAGCACAAAAGTGCCCCCGCCCGATCGCCTTCGGCGACCACCCTCCCCCGCAAGCGGAGAAGGGATAAGTGAGCTTCCGCTCCGAAGAGCTTCTCGCCGACGTGATCGCCGGACTGATCGGCGACGTGCGGCATGTCGCGGTCGGCAATGCGTCCCCGATTCCCGCAACAGCCGCCTTGCTCGCGCGCGAGCGCAGCGGCAATGGCCGTCCCTACGTATCGCTGCTGCAAAGCCGCAAGCACAATTTCTTCACCGACGGCGCGCGCGAACTGTTCGACTGCGCCGGGCAAGGCCGTATCGATGTGTTCTTTCTTTCCGGCGGTCAGATTGACGGCGAAGGCGGCATCAATCTGGTGTCCATCGGCGATTACGATCACCCGAAGGTGCGCTTTCCCGGCTCGTTCGGCTCGGCCTATCTCTATTACGTCGTGCCGAAGGTGATTCTCTTCCGCACCGAACACTCGCGCCGCACATTGGTACCGAAAGTCGATTTCGTCAGCGCCCCCGGCGGCAATGACGGGAACGTTTTCCGCCCTGGCGGCCCGATTGCGCTTATTACCAATCGCTGCCTTTTCTCATTCGACCGCGCGCGCAAGCGCTTCCAACTGCAAAGCGTGCATCCAGGTCATACGGTCGAGGAGGTGATTGAAAATACCGGCTTCGATTTCGACCGGCCCGACACCGTGCCGGAGACGCCGGCGCCCTCGCCCGCCATGCTCAGGTTGATGCGTGAGACGGTCGCCCCGCAGCTCGCCGAGGTTTATCCGCAATTCGCCGCGCAGGTTTTCGGGGTGCGCGCAGCATAAGCTTGATTACTTCCGCACGCCCAGTCCGCGCATAAACCGCTCGCGGATCTGCACCGGATCGCGGTCGGTCGTCGCGGTGCCCGGCTTCTGGTCGATGCGCGCAGCGATGAATGTGGGCCCGCCCTCCGCCAGCGCCGTTGCGATCAGCTTGTCGAACTCATCTTCATCCGCCGCCCACGCAGCTTTCGTGATGCCTGACGCACGCGCGATGGCGACGAGATCGGCAGCGCTTGCGGTCGCGGTCGGCTGCGACCCGGTGATCTGATAGCTGGCGTTATCCATCACCACCATGCTCAGATTTTTCGTGCCGAGCGTGGCGATGGTGGACAGGCAACCGAGCTGCATCAGCAGCGAGCCGTCGCCTTCGATCGCGATCACATGCCGCTTTGGTTGCGCAATCGCGACGCCAAGTGCAATCGGAATCGCCAGCCCCATGCTGCCGAGCATGTAATAATTCTGCGGGCGCTGCCCGCTCGCCCACAGGTCGAAATTACTGTTGCCGATGCCGCCGATCACGGCCTCGTCTTTGTTGAGTTGCCCGACCAGCCGCTTGGTCAGCTCGAAGCGGTTCATCACCTTGGCGTTGTGCGACGTTGCGGCCATGACTCAAGCCTTGAATACTTTGCCGCCGGTCAAGAGTGGGGAAAGAATGAACGTGACCGGCGCCTGTGTCTGCACGGCCTGCTTGATCGAACGATCGACAATGAAGCCAAGCTCGTCGACGCGCGTGATGGTGTGATGTGTCACCGCGAGCGAGTCGAGCACCGGCCGCATGGTGCGCGCAACAAGCGCCTGGCCCAGGTTGAACTCGCCGAGCGTGCCGCGTTCCGAGACGAACAGCAGCGCCGGGACTTGCCCCGGCACGACCAGCGAGGCGAGCGCGTTGGCGATGGTGGCAAAGCCGCTGGTCTGCATCAGCACGGCGCCGCGCATGCCGCCCATCCACGCGCCGGTGACGATGCCAAGGGCTTCCTCCTCGCGCGCGGCGGCAAACATCGTGAAAAACGGATCGCGCTCGATG
>DASUKT010000170.1:0-5851 GCA_036278575.1 Pseudolabrys sp.
TGGATGCCGGACGGGCCAGCCGGGGTCATCACGGGACCTTTGCTGATTTCATATTTCTTCACGCCCGGGATTTTCTTCGCCAGCGGGATGTGCCGCTCGGAATAGTGCTTGTCGAAGGCGGCGGTGTCTTTTGGATTTTTATAGAGCACGACCAGAGTGGCCATCGAATCCTCCCTCGCGATTTTTTTCGAACAAACATTGCCCCCGAGCGGAGGCTAACGAATAGCGGCGCCCGGTTCCACCCGTGTCCCCCGCAGAAATTCCTCCGTCGCCATCGGCTGCTTGCCGGCGCGCTGTATCTGCGTCAGCCGGACGGCGCCATCGCCGCAGGCAATCGTCAAATTTCCGTCGAGAACAGTACCCGGCGGCCCTGTCCCTTCACCTTTTGTCGAGCGCAGCGCCTTGATGCGCACGCCTCCGATCTCGAACCACGCGCCGGGAAACGGAGATAATCCGCGGATCTGATTATGAACCTCGCGCCAGGGCTTCGACCAATCGATGCGCGTCTCTTCCTTGGAAATTTTGGCAGCATAGGTCACGCCGCCTCCGCCTTGCGGCGTCAGCGCCAGCGAGCCCCGCTCCGCCGCCGCCAGCGCGCGCAGCATGAGATCGGCGCCGACACGCGCCAGCACATCGTGCAGGTCGCCGGCGGTCATGTCCGCGGCGATCGGCACGCGCTCCGCCATCGCCATGTCGCCGGTATCGAGGCCCTCGTCCATCCTCATGATGGTGACGCCACTTTCCTCATCGCCCGCCATGATCGCGCGATTGATCGGCGCGGCGCCGCGCCAGCGCGGCAGCAGCGACGCATGTACGTTGAAGCAGCCCAGCTTCGGCGCATCGAGAATTTCTTTCGGCAGGATGAGGCCATAGGCAACGACGACAGCGGCGTCTGCTTTGTGCGCGCGGAATTGCGCCACAGCCTCCGCGCTCCTCAGCGCCGCCGGCGTGAGCACCGGGATGCCAAGCTTCTTCGCCTCGCGCGCGACCGGCGTTTCCTGCATCTCCATACCACGCCCCGCGGCCTTCGGCGCGCGCGTGTAGACCGCCGCGATCTCGTGCCCGCGCGCGGCGAGCTCGACCAGAGTCGGCACCGCAAAATCGGGCGTACCCATGAAGATCAGGCGCAGGGACATGGCCAGAGTTATTGAGCCACCTTGAAGCAATACAGGCATCGATCCGTCATCCTGAGGTGCGAGCGCTCTTTGCGCGAGCCTCGAAGGATGGCGGCCGTCGCCCTTCGAGGCGCGGCGTTGCCGCGCGCCTCAGGGTGACGGGAAGAGCCTATACGTTACCCGATATGATGCGAAGGCTTTTCGTCCTCGGAGAGCGGCTTCACCGGCTCGCCGCGCTTTGCCGCCTTCTTGAATTTCTTCATCACCATGTCACGCTTGAGCTTGGAAATGTAGTCGATGAACAGCACGCCATTGGTGTGATCGATCTCGTGCTGGAGGCACGTCGCCAGCAAGCCGGCCGCTTCGATCGTGTGCTCCTTGCCCTCAAGGTCGAGGTATTTGACCTTCACCGACGAGGGCCGTTCGACCTCTTCGTAGTATTCGGGAATCGAGAGACAGCCTTCCTCGTACGCCGATTTCTCCTCCGACGCGGACATGACTTCCGGATTGATGAAGACGCGCGGCTGTTTCGGCTCGTCCTTCTTCGCCAGATCCATGGTGACGACGCGTTTCGGCACGCCGATCTGAATCGCGGCGAGGCCGATGCCGGGTGCCGCATACATCGTCTCGAACATGTCGTCGACGAGCGCGCGGACGTCCTTGTCGATCGTCTTCACCGGCTCGGAGACGAGCCGCAGCCGCTTGTCGGGAATGACGAGAATGTCGCGCGTTGCCATACGCGCGATGTAAGGCGAAGGCGAAAGAGGGTCAACGCTTCCCCTTGAGATATCGGCATATTCGCCCTACCGTTCGCCGTTCGTTCGCGCTTGTGCGCGAATCGGGGTAGAAGCGCCGCATGTCCGAAACGCTCCTCATCGTTCTTTGCCTGCTTGGCGGGCTCGCAGTCGGCGCGCTCATTGTCTTCCTTACGCGTCCCCGCGCGGCGGAGCCCGACCGCACGGCCGAACTCGGCCTCGCGCAAATCAATGCGCGCATCGACAACATGGGAACGTGGCTGCAAACCGCGCACGGCCAGCTTCAGCAAACGGTCAACGAGCGGCTTGATGCGGTCAGCCAGAACCTCGGTCTGTCGCTGCAAACGACGACCAAGCATACGGTCGAGAACCTGCAAAAGCTCAACGAGCGCCTTGCCGTGATCGACGGCGCACAAAAGAACATCAGCGAACTGGCGACGCAGGTGACCTCGCAGGTCGGCTCGCTCACCAGCATTCTTGCCAACAAGCAGTCGCGCGGCGCCTTCGGCCAGGGGCAACTGGAAGCGATCGTCGCCGACGTGCTGCCGAAAGGCGCTTACGAATTCCAGTATACGCTGAAGAACAAATCGCGGCCCGATTGCGCGATCTTCATGCCCGAATCGGGTCCCCTCATCATCGACGCCAAGTTTCCGCTCGAGGCGATGACGGCCTTCCGCGACGCCGCAACAGACGAAGACCGCAAGCAGGCGGTTGCGCGCGTGCGGCAGGACATCGGCAAGCATATTTCGGATATCGCGGATAAGTATCTGATCCCGGGCGAGACGCAGGACATCGCGCTGATGTTCATTCCGTCCGAGTCGATTTATGCCGACCTTCACGAGCGCTTCGACGATGTCGTGCAGCGCGCGCAACGGGCGCGCGTGATGATCGTGTCGCCGACGCTGATGGTCATGGCGATCCAGGTCATCAAGCAGGTGCGCAAAGATGCGCAGATGCGCGAAGCCGCCGATCAAATCCGCCATGAAGTCGGCCACATGATGAAGGATGTTGGTTTGCTCAGCGACCGCGTGCGCAAGTTGCAATCGCACTTCGGGCAGGCAAACAAGGATATCGAGGACATCCTGATTTCATCGGGCAAGATCGAGAAGCGCGCCAACAAGATCGAGGAACTCGATTTCGACGGCGACGTGCCAGACGCGCAAATTCTTCCCGGCCCCGGCACGCGCAGGCTCGAGGCGGGGGAGTGAGTCTCTCATGCTGAGCGGCGCAGCGCTCTTACCCTCCTCCTTGTGGCGAGGGTCGGCGCGCTTTTCGCGCCGGGGTGGGGGTCTTTCGTGAGACCCCCCGCCCGCGCCCCCACCCCACGAGGGGGAGGGGTGCAGAAAGCGCTCGATGCCGCTGTGGTGTACTCGAAGCCCCGCGTGCTGATCGTTCTGTTTCTCGGCTTCTCATCGGGCCTGCCGCTCGCACTCTCCGGGACGACGCTGCTGGTGTGGATGACCGAGTCAGGCGTCGATCTCGGTACCATCGGCTTGTTTGCGTTGGTCGGCACGCCCTACACCGTGAAGTTTCTGTGGGCGCCGCTCACCGACGCGCTCGATATTCCCCTGCTCTCGCCGCTCCTTGGCCGTCGCCGCGGCTGGCTGGTATTCAGCCAAATCCTGCTCGTCGCAGCGATCGTTTTTCTCGGCCTGTGCGATCCCGCCGTGTCGCCCGCGCTGGTCGCGCTCGGCGCGCTGCTGGTGGCAACCGCCTCGGCGACGCAAGACATCGTGGTCGATGCATTCCGTGTCGAAAGTCTGCCGGAGAACGAGCAGGCCGCCGGCATGGCATCCTACGTCGCCGCCTATCGTATCGGCATGCTGGCCTCGACCGCGGGCGCACTGTTTCTGGTGAGCGGATTTGAGGCGCACGGCTTGAGCAGGCAGGCGGCGTGGCACTGGGGCTATTTGTGCATGGCAACGCTGGTGCTGATCGGCACCATTACGGCGCTGATCGCGACCGAACCGGAACGCTCGCGCGAAGCGGAAGCCACGCACGCGCAGCAAAAGCCGTTGGCACGCGTTGTCGAGGCAGCCGTCGGCGCGTTCAAGGACTTCCTCGGCTACGAGATGGCGTTCGGGATGCTCGCCTTTGTCGTGCTGTTCAAGTTCACCGATGCGCTCTCCGGAGCGATGACCGCTCCGTTTGTGATCGACCTCGGCTTCACGCGCAATGAATATGCGGCGATCGTCAAGGGCGTCGGGCTTGCGGCTCTGCTGCTCGGCGGATTCGCCGGTGGGTTCGTGGCGCGCGCGCTGCCGCTTGCCGCCAGCCTCTGGTTCGGCGCAATCATTCAGGCAGCGGCGAACCTGTCATTCTGCTGGCTGGCGGCGATTGGTCCCAATCCGACTGTGCTCGCCGTCGCGATCAGCGTCGAAAACTTCACTAGCGCCATCGGCACGGTAATGTTCGTTGCTTATCTTTCGGCGCTCTGCCGCAATCCGTTGCACACCGCGACGCAATACGCGCTGCTGACCGCGCTTGCCGCGGTGGGGCGCACGTATCTCTCATCCGGCGGCGGCTTTATCGCGGAGGCAACCGGTTGGGTTTGGTTTTTCGTGATCTGCGCGCTGGCGGGCCTACCGAGTCTTTTATTGCTATGGTGGCTGCAAGCGCGCGGGCATTTTGAAAAGCTTGTGGCGAAGACGACATGAGAATGCCGCAGTTCCGTTGCGCCGGCGTGTTGCGCGGAACGATGGTCCCAAATTGGCGTTGGCCTTCGGAGTCACGAGGAGCTTTGCCATGCGTCTCTCATGTCTTTGCGTTGCGGCCGGTTGCATCGCCGCTGCCGTAACGATCAGTTCGCCGGCATCGTCCGCCGACTGGAACAATCCGTACTTCCATCGTGAAACCAACGGAAGTTGGACAAACGTCGAGTACAACGACGGCACGTGTCACTATTATTATTCACACAATGCCTACGACCAGGACACGCACGTCAATCGCTACGGCGATTGCTCGGGTGTCAGCATCGGACCGAACGGTACGGCAATGCGGATCGTCACGCCTGCTTACGCGCCTGTTTATGGCGCGGCGCCTCCTTACTGAGCGCCGTTACCGGCTTCGACGTGCAGCCCGCGAGGGTGGACTTCCTCGATCAGAATAACGTTCGCTGCTTGATGGCGGCGGAGAGTGTGCCTTCGTCGAGATAATCGAGCTCGCCGCCGACAGGCACGCCATGCGCAAGCCGGGTCACCTTGACGTTGGCGTCGTGCAGAAGCTCGGTGATGTAATGCGCGGTGGTCTGGCCGTCGACGGTCGCGTTGAGCGCAAGGATGACTTCCTTCACCGCGGCGTCGTGCGCACGCGAGACAAGCGAATCGATCGCCAAATCCTGCGGTCCGACACCATCGAGCGGCGACAACGTACCCCCAAGGACGTGGTAACGCCCGTTGACCGCTTGCGCACGCTCCAGCGCCCACAGGTCGGCAACGTCGGCGACCACCACGATAATCGACGGATCGCGCCTCGCATCGATGCAGACGGTGCACGGATTTTGCGTGTCGATGTTGCCGCAGGTTTTGCAAACCTGCACTTTCTCCATCGCCGTTTCGAGCGCGGCGGTGAGCGGCGCCATCAGCAATTCGCGTTTCTTGATGAGGTGCAAAGCAGCGCGGCGCGCCGAGCGCGGCCCGAGCCCGGGCAGCCGCGCCAGAAGCTGGATGAGGCGCTCGATTTCAGGGCCGGCAATCGCGGTGGGCATCTCAGGCACCACTTGCGCTGGCGTGCTCCCTCCCCCCTTGAGGGGGAGGGTTGGGGTGGGGGGTAAACGTGCCCGGTAATAGTTGCGGCCACCCCCCTCCCTGTCCCTCCCCCTCAAGGGGGGAGGGAATGCTGGAGCCGCGGACACGGCAACCATTGGATGACAAGCAAATCACCCTAGACTCAATCCCGGAGGCAGCGGCATGCCGCCGGTCAGGGCTTTCATCTTTTCCTGCATGACCGACTCCGCCTTGCGGCGCGCATCGGCGTGCGCGG
>DASUKT010000171.1:0-4334 GCA_036278575.1 Pseudolabrys sp.
ATGCGTATCGAGTCCCATGGTCTCGGTATCGATGGCCACCGCGCCTTTGTAGGCCGCAAGACTGGGAAGATCGCCACGATGCAGGCGGACGTTCATTCGCTGGTCCGGTTCAAATTTATTGGCACGTAAGCTATCCGAGTACCCGCACCGCGTTTTTACACCATCCGCTGACCCTGGTGCCCAGGAGAGGACTCGAACCTCCACGGCTTTCACCGCTAGTACCTGAAACTAGTGCGTCTACCAATTCCGCCACCTGGGCTGGCGTGGACTAGGTACGGAGCCGCTTTCGGCTTGTCAAATGAAGCGCTTGGCTCCCCTATACAGTCGGGGGCCGATCCTGTATCTGCCGGATTTAAGGGGCCGCCGATGACGCCCGATAAGGGAACGGCATGAGTGTGAAAAGCAATTTTGAAACGCTTGTAACCGTTTATGGCGGTTCGGGCTTCCTTGGGCGCCATGTGGTGCGGGCGCTCGCCAAGCGCCATTACCGCATCCGCGTTGCGGTGCGCCGACCGGAGCTCACCGGCTATCTTCAGCCGCTCGGCCGGGTGGGACAAATTCATGCGGTGCAAACGAACGTTCGCCATCGCGAGTCGGTCGAAGCGGCCGCGCGCGATGCCGATATCCTGATCAATCTCGTCGGCATCCTGTTCGAGCGCGGACGCCAGCGCTTCGATGCCGTTCATGTTGCCGCAGCGGAGCACGTTGCCGCCGCGGCGAACGCGCGCGGCGCGCGCCTGGTGCACGTTTCGGCCATCGGCGCCGACAAGAATTCACCGTCGCGCTACGGCCGTACCAAGGCGCTTGCCGAAGAGCGCGTTCTCTCCGCCGTTCCATCGGCGACGGTCGTCCGGCCTTCCATTCTATTCGGCCCGGATGATGACTTCTTCAACCGTTTTGCCGCCATGGCGCGACTATCGCCGGTGCTGCCGCTGGTCGGCGGCGGACGCACGCGGTTTCAACCTGTTTTTGCCGGCGACGTTGCCGAAGCGATCGCCAAAGCGGTGGACGGTGAAGCGCGCGGCGGCACGATCTACGAATGCGGCGGACCCGAGGTAAAAACCTTCAAAGAGCTGCTGCAGTTTGTGCTCGCCACCATCGAACGCAAACGTCTGCTGGTGCCGCTGCCGTTCGCGATGGCACGTTTGCAGGCGATGTTCCTGCAATTCCTGCCGAAGCCGCCGCTGACGCCGGACCAGGTCGAGCTGTTGCGTAGCGACAACGTCGTTTCCGCAGAGGCCCGCAGCGAACGACGCACATTGCAGGCGCTGGGAATCGAGCCGGAACCGATTGCGACCATCGTTCCGACTTATCTCTGGCGCTTTCGCAGGACCGGGCAGTTCCGCCGCCGCAGCCTCGCCTAAAGCAAAATCCGATCAGATTGACCCGTCATTGCGAGCCCAACGGGTCCGGCCCGAAGTGGCCGGCCCGATGGCAGGCTCCGGCGAAGCAATCCAGAACGCCAGCAAAGACCGGATTGCTCCGTCGCTGCGCTCCTCGCAATGACGATTGATTCAACAGGTCGAATACTGCTCTAGCGCTCAAAAGACGTAGATCGCCAGAAGCCCCGCTGCGCCGAGCAGGATGCGCCACCACGCGAACAGCGCGAACGTGTGCCGCTGCACGTAGCGCAGAAACGTCTTGACGACGATCCAGCCAAAAATAAACGACATGACGAAGCCGATGGCGATCACGGTCGTATTGCCGCTCGTGAGATCGCCGCGGCTTTTATACGCCTCGTACGCGAACGCCCCGACCATCGTCGGCATCGCAAGCCAGAATGAAAACTCCGCGGCCGAGCGGCGATCGGCGCCGAAAAACATGGCCGAAACGATGGTCGCCCCAGAGCGCGAAACACCCGGCACCATCGCCAGGCATTGGAAAACGCCAATGCCGAAATACATCCATAGCGGAAATTCGGTCGCCTCGTAGTGGCGCGGCTTCAGATAGAGCCGGTCGACCCAAAGCAAAATGAGTCCGCCGACGATGAACATCACCAGCACGATGCGCACGTCGAACAGCGTCGATTTGATGAAATCGTGCGCAAGCGCGCCGATCACGGCGGCGGGCAGAAACGCAATGAGGATCCCGAGCACGAAGCGCGCCGCCGCCCAGCTCGTGAACATGTTGAGCGCGAGCGACCACAGGCGGCCGAAATAAATCGTCAGCAGCGCGAGGATCGCGCCGAGCTGGATCAGGATCGCAAACGATTTGCCGAACGCGTCATCGCCCCAGCCAAAGAAATGCTCCATGAGCAGCAGATGACCGGTCGAAGAAACCGGCAGAAATTCGGTCAGTCCTTCGACCACGCCGAGGATCGCGGCCTTGATCGCCATGACATCCATGAAAAGCTCCAGCGAGCGGCGGACTTAAGAGCAGGAAAGGTGGCGATAGTTAGTCTGCCGGCGCCGGTTTCTTCGGCCGGGCGGTCTCTGACAAAGCGACGACGTAAATCGCGGGCGGTCGAAAGGTTGCTCCGTTGCGCCGGATTTCTATAGTGCACGTATCTGATTCCCGCTGCGTTTGCCCGTAAACGGCAGATTTATTTTTTCGGGGGCCAATGCTGACGTTGTTTCACCAGCCGCTTTGCCCCCATTCGCGATTCGTGCGTCTGGTGCTGGCGGAATACGGGCTCACCGCGCGGCTGGTGGAAGAGAAGTTTTGGGAGCGGCGCGAGGAATTCCTCATGCTCAACCCGGCCGGCACCGTTCCGGTGCTGGTCGAGGAAGGCGAGCCGGCGATTCCGGGGGCTTCCATCGTCGCCGAATACATTGAGGAGACCCGCGGCACCGAGGCCGGCGACCGGCGCTTGTTCCCGCAGGGCGCCGGGCAGCGCGCGGAGGTCAGGCGGCTTGCCAACTGGTTCAACGACAAATTCCATGCCGAAGTCAGCGGGCCGCTGGTTAACGAGCGCATTTTCAAGCGCCATATGACGCGCGAACAGGGCGGCGGCCCGCCGGACACCGACGCCATGCGCGCGGCGCGCCACAATATCCGTTACCATCTCGCCTATATCGGCTGGCTGGTGCAGACGCGCGACTGGCTTGCGGGTGAGCGCCTCACCTATGCCGATCTGGCCGCCGCGGCGCATCTATCCGCGGTCGATTATCTGGGCGATGTGCCGTGGAACGACGACGAAGCAGCGAAGAACTGGTACGCGCGGGTGAAGTCGCGCCCGTCGTTCCGTCCGATTCTGGCCGACACGGTGGCCGGACTGGCTCCGTCGGCGAACTACGCCAATCTCGACTTCTGATTTCGCAACGCGCGCGGGCCACAATTTCCCATCGCGTACGAGCAGCCTTTCCCCTCCCCCCGCGCGCTCTTGCGCGTGGCTTCCTTTCTTTACCTCCCCCACCCGGGCCGCGCTTGCGCGCGCCCGAGCGCAGGCTCTTGTGGGGAAGGTCGACGCGCCATAAGCGCTGTTACGCGCGTCGCGAAGGGGGTCCACGATGGGTTTGAATACGCAAGTACCCCCCTCCCCAACCCTCCCCCACAAGGGGGGAGGGAGTCGCGCCGCCGATCCCGCTGAACTCAAACGCAGGTTGATCGCGCAGGCGCGCGCGCAAGGCTTCGGCGTCATCGGCGTCACGCGGCCGGATTCGATTACGGAAGCAAAAAAACATCTCGAGACGTTTCTCGCCGACGGCGCGCACGGCGACATGGCCTGGATGGAGACAACCGCCGGGCGGCGCGGCGATCCGCGCGCATTATGGAGCGAGGTTCGCTCCGTCGTCATGCTGGGCCTGAATTACGGGCCCGATGAGAAAAACCCGCTCGCCATTCTCAAACGGCGCGACCGCGGCGCGATTTCCGTCTATGCGCGCAGCGAGGATTATCACGACATCATCAAGCCGCGGCTGAAAACGATCGCGCGCTGGCTCGTCGAAAACGGCGGCGGCGACGTGAAGGTGTTCATCGACACGGCGGCGGTGATGGAAAAGCCGCTCGCACAGCAAGCCGGCCTCGGCTGGCAGGGCAAGCACACCAATCTCGTCTCGCGCGACTTCGGCTCATGGCTTTTTCTCGGCGCCATCTTCACGACGCTCGAGCTGCCCTATGACACGGCGGACAAAGACCATTGCGGAAGCTGCCGCGCCTGCGTCGACATCTGTCCGACCAAGGCTTTTCCCTCGCCCTATCGTCTCGATGCGCGGCGCTGCATTTCGTATCTCACCATCGAGCACAAGGGACCGATCCCGCGCGAATTCCGCGAAGCGATCGGCAATCGCATCTACGGCTGCGATGATTGTCTTGCCGTCTGCCCCTGGAACAAATTTGCGCAAACCGGGCGCGACGCGAAATTCGCCGCGCGCGAGGCGCTGCGCGCGCCGAAG
>DASUKT010000172.1:0-6997 GCA_036278575.1 Pseudolabrys sp.
CAAGATAGGTATTGGCATCAATACCGGACAATGTGTGGTCGGCAATATGGGATCCGATCTTCGATTCAATTACTCCGTTCTTGGCGATGCGGTTAATCTGGCCTCTCGGCTCGAGGGGCAGTCGAAGACATACGGTCTACCTATCATCATTGGCTCAACAACAGCAGCAAAGCTCGATGGGAGATTTGCGCTGCTGGAGTTCGATTGCATCGCCGTTAAGGGCAAAACCGAGCCTGAATTCGTTTATACGATTCTTGGCGACGCGAACGTTGCCGACACACCTGATTTCCGTCTGACGCAAGATGCCTTTGTCGAAATGCTTTCACTCTATCGTGGGCGGGATTTTTCAGGGGCGGCTAAATCGATCGATAAGTGCCGTAAAAACGGGGCAAAATACGGGATCGAGCGCCTATTAGATATCTATTCTGAGCGCATTCGTGCATTCGCAGCAAATCCGCCGTCTGACGATTGGGATGCGGTGATCGTCCTGGATACCAAATAGCCGGGATCTCCACCTAGCGGCTCGTGTAGATGAGCGCAACACAGGCAATATCATCGTATGGTTGGGCGCCGTTCGCGAATGCGTCGACTTTATCGACGATTCCGTCGACCAGTTCCCGCGCCGATGCGCGCACAAGGCCATGCACGATTTCTTTGACCCGTTCGTCGCCAAAAAACTCGCCTTGGGAGTTTGTTGCTTCAGGCAATCCGTCGCTGAACAGGACGAGACCTTCGCCCGGCAGCAGCTTTCGCGTGCTCATCTTAAAGGACGCATTGGCTCTGGCGGCGAGCGGCGGTCCGGTCGGGGTCAACTCCTCGAGGGTTTTATCGTCGTGCAGTAGCAACGGCGCGTTGTGTCCGCAATTGCAATAGGCGATCTCTCCCGATTGCGCGTCGACAATCGCGCAAAAGGCTGTTGCAAACATCGATTCCTGATTGTTCGTGGCAAGCAGCGCATTGACGCGCGCGATCTCGGTTGCGAGATCGCTGGCGCCGCGGACGGTTACCCTGATTACCGATTGTGCAATGGCCATGAACAGTGAAGCAGGAACGCCCTTGCCCGATACATCACCTATTGTGATCACAAGGCGCTTATCGTCGATGGGGAAATAGTCGAAGAAATCGCCCCCGACTTCGCGCGCGGGATGCAGTTCGCCATAAAGGTCGATTGCCTTAAAAGCATTTTCCGCCGTGAATGGGCGTGGCAGCATGGAGCGCTGAATCGCTGCTGCATTCGCCATTTCCTCGAATTGCTGCCGCTTGATGGTGATCTGCTCAGCGAGCCTCAAAAATGAATGGGAAAAATCGACGAGCTCGGGCATTGGATTGAGCAGGTCATCCAACAGTTTTGTATCGAAGGTATTATTTTCGAGTGCAGCCAGCGCATTCGTATAAAAGCCGATTGCCTGATTAAGCCGGGATAATCGCTCGCCAAGCTCGCTGACAATAAATAACAGAAGCTTCGGGTTCTCTCTTCCAAGTTCGAGCAGGTGCGACCGCCCGATCCTCAAGGCATCGACGGCAGTACGCGCACGAACGGTCGCCGTCCGCTTAAGATCGGTGAAAGCACCGACCTCGCCGATCAGCATCTTGGGAGAACAACGTGCGACCTGGATATTGCCATACGAGGTCTCGACCAGAACGTCAGCTTCGCCGGAAACGATGAACAAAGCCGTATCGCTCGATTCGCCTTGCTGAAGCATCACTTTGTCGGGTTCCCAGTAAACCAATTCGCAATCGGCAATAAGCCGCTCAAGGGCGGCATCGCTGAATTGGCCAAGCATGGCGTGTCCGCGCAACAACGCCAGCAGTAGCGGCACGTCGGATTTACGAGAACGCATCATTACCCCGGCAGGGCCACATGTCGTGTCGTTGGGGATCGAAAATCAAAACCAGACTGATTGTTTGCCCGGAGAGGCTGCTGTCTGCGTAATTTTTTAGCGATTGATTCCAGACCGATTTCCCTCTCTACTAACACGAATTTGCAAGTACGCTTAGCCACTCCGCCATTGCTGGACGATGACCGTGGACGCCCGCCGGGTCGAAACACGAATTCAAAATCAGATTTCTGACGTCGGCTCGGTAGCCGACCTTGTCAGCCGGTTTTGTGCGACGCACAATTTATCCGAGCAGCTGTTGGTTGCGTTGAGTGTTTCGCTCGATGAAGCTCTCAGCAATATCATCAAATACGCCTATAGCGACGAGCAAAGGCATTCGATCTTTGTGCAACTCGCGTACGAACCCGGTACCGTAGCAGCGATGGTGGAGGATGACGGCCGGCCTTTCGATCCGCTGTCGGCACCGCAGCTTGACCTGGCCTCGCGCGACCGTGACCGAGGCTTCGGCATCCATTTCATCAGAAATCTTATGGACGACGTGAAATACTTCAGGGAAGGCGGGCTCAACCGTCTCGTGATGCGCAAGCGTATCGTGTGAGTTTTACGTGGGGAACGTAATGGATGTCATCGAACAAGAGGCGGGTAGTGTAACGATAGTCGAGCCGAGGGGGCGGATCGACAGCGTGACTGCCAAGGAATTCGGCGACCGCCTCGCCAGCCTGCTGAACACTGGCCGGCACAGGCTTGTCATCGATCTCAAGAGCATCAGCTACATCAGCAGTGCCGGTTTCCGCCAATTGCTGATCGCAAACAAGTCGACTGAGGAGAAGAATGGAAAGCTTGCACTGTGCGGCATTGCCGGCGAAGTGAAGCGGCTTTTTGAGATCGGCGCATTCGGCGATCTCTTTTCGATTTATACCACGCGGGAAGACGGCATCGCGAGCGTCCAATGAGCAACGTTGCAGCTCAGGAGACCGCTCCCACCGTCCGCTCCTCGGCTGAAGGAAATAAGCCCAAGCACACCGCTCCACCGCAATGGGCAGGCGGTAGCTGGATCGCGCGCTTTCTGCGGCGCGCCTATGCCGATCCGATCCTCGCGCCCGACGTCAAAAA
Organism: Pseudolabrys sp.; assembly: GCA_036278575.1. Classification (GTDB taxonomy): domain Bacteria; phylum Pseudomonadota; class Alphaproteobacteria; order Rhizobiales; family Xanthobacteraceae; genus Pseudolabrys. The sequence continues at coordinate 2,952 of DASUKT010000172.1, forward strand.
GCCTGCCAGCCTTTTTTACAACGCCGATGAGCGGCCGACGGCTGCGATTGCGCTGTCAAACGGTATGCAGCATGTCGGGCTGATCGCAATCAATCTTGTCTATCCGTTGCTGGTGTGTCGCGCTGTCGGGGTGCCGGTGACGGTTACCGAAGAAATGCTCTCCCTCGGGATGATTGTTCTCGCAGCAGGGACAGTCATTCAGGTGCTCAGGCTCGGGCCAATTGGTTCCGGATTCATGCTGCCGTCGACCTTCACGGCAACCTATTTCGCTCCGTCGCTGCTGGCGGCACGTCTGGGTGGATTACCGCTTGTATTCGGGATGACGGTTTTCGCCGGCGCATTCGAGGCCGCGCTGGCGCCATTGTTAAACCGATTGCGCACTTACCTTCCGGTGGAGGTATCCGGCTTGGTCATATTCATGATCGGTGTTGCTGCGGGTCTCGCAGGCCTGCGCACGCTGCTCGGCCCTTCGGCGGCTGCGGTCACATCGCCCGAATGGATTGTCGCCGGCATTACTCTCGGCAGCATGGCGGGCCTTAATATCTGGGGCAAAGGCATAGCGCGCATGCTGTGCGCCCTTATTGGGCTTACCGTAGGCTATTTGGTCGCCATACCAGCCGGCCTTTTGACATCCGCGCGTTTGGCGCCAGTGTTCAGCGCTGCCTGGCTCGGCTTTCCCGGTTTTGGCCATATCAGCTGGTCATTCGATCCGGCGCTGATTGCGCCATTTGCGATCGCGAGCGTTGCGGCTGCAATGAAAGCAGCCGGCACGATTACGATCTGCCAGAAGATGAACGATGCGAATTGGGTTCGGCCGGACATGCGCTCCGTCACGCGCGGCGTGCTGACCGACGGCGTGGCGACAATGCTCGCGGGACTGGCCGGCGGTGTTGGAACGAACACATCGACGCCGAGCGCGGGCCTCGCGGCCGCCACCGGCGTCGCAAGCCGTAATGTCGCGATTGCTGCTGCCGGAATATTCTTTGTGCTGGGCTTCTGTCCGAAGCTGACGGCCGTGCTCGCGATAACGCCGCGTGCGGTCGTTGTCGCAGCTCTGATTTTTACCGTCACGTTCATTATGATCAACGGATTGCAAGTGATGATGTCGCGCATGCTCGACGCGCGGCGCACGCTGGTGCTTGGGCTCGGCATCCTGGCGGGAATGACGATCGAAGTTTTTCCGCAGAGCGTTAAGTTGCTGCCAAGCTCGATTGCGGCCGTTGCGGGGTCGTCGTTGGTGTCGGCAACCGTCGTCGCCCTGGTGCTCAATCTGATCTTTCGCATCGGCGTGCGCAAAATCGCGACGCTCGAGATCAAACGCGATCAGGTCAACGCACAGAAGGTGGAGGATTTTTTCACGCGTCAAAGCGGTGCATGGGGTGCTCGGCCCGACGTTGCAAAACGTGCTGCATTCGGCGTGGCGCAACTGGTCGATGCCATCGCCGATACGTGCTGGGAAAGCGGCACGATGACGGTGCGGGCAAGTTTCGACGAGTTTAATTTCGATATCGATGTCACCTATCCGGGCGAGCGCATCGACTTTCCCGATGAGCGACCCTCCGTTGAGCAAATTCGCGATAGCGAGGACGGCGCGCGCCTGCTGGCAGGTTTCATGCTGAGGCGGAATGCAGATCGTGTCCGCTCGGGCATTAAAGACGGACAATGCACAGTGCATTTCCACTTCGAGCATTGATCTGCGGCCGGGTTCGATTGTCGGCACGATTTTGAGAAAGCTTGTACTCGCCGACTGTTACCTGCGTGCCACACACGCACCCAGAATCTCTGGAAAAGAACAACAAAAAAACCGACCTCAACCGTTTGGTTGACGCGGAACGCCATTCACCAACGCTAATCTCTCGTCATAACGGCTGTGGGGCTCAAGCCCGCGGGTGGGCATCCGCCGCTCTTCGCGCGCGGGTGGCGGGCTTCTTTTTCAAGAATGAATTGTGGTGGCAAGGGGGACGGCGGTGAAAAGGAATTTGCAGAAAATAGCAGTGAGCGCGGCATTGGTGGCGGCGTTCGCGTTAACTGCTGGCGATGCCCGTGCTCAGGCAAACGATGCGAAGCCCGAAAGCATCGCTGCGCTCAAGCAGGAAAACGCGGCGCTGCGCAAGCGCATCGAGCGTCTGGAACTGGAGAATGAGAACGCCGCCTTGCGAGCGCGGCTTGATCGTCTTGAGCGTGCCGAGACAGGTGCGGGCGCGCCGTCGGCTGCGGCGAGCCGGCACCAACAGGCGTCCGCCGTCAAGAATTCCAATTCGCCGGCGACGGCCGCGTGGGCTGCGGACATGCCCGTCAAGGCGCTCAGGTATCCGGTTTCGAAAACGGCGGCCGTCGACTGGACGGGTTTCTACGTTGGCGGCAATTTGGGAGTGGGCCTCGGACGAAATCCGACCGACGCGACCGGTCTTATTCCGCCGGTTCTCATCACGTCGAGTCGAATTGCGCCGTTCGGGTTCATTGGCGGCGGCCAGGTCGGCTACAACTGGCAAGTCGATCCGAACTGGGTTTGGGGAGTAGAGACGGACATCCAGGGCGCGCATCAGTCCGATTCTTTGTGCGATTTTGTATGCGAAGCCAATGGTGTCTCGCCGTCACCTTTGACGCTCGAGCAGAAGTTGCGCTGGTTCGGTACGGTGCGAGGCCGGGTCGGTTACGGCCAGGACGGCTGGCTGTGGTACGTGACCGGTGGTCTCGCTTACGGCCAGGTCGACAACAACTACTCGTTCGCCACCGGCGGCACATCGGGCGCCGTCGACGCGAGCCATATTCAGACTGGGTGGACTGTCGGCGCCGGCGTCGAAACCCAGCTTTGGGGCCACTGGTCCGCCAAGGCCGAATACCTGTACATGGATCTCGGCAGCACCACAGACACGTTCGTTGTTGCTCCGGCGACCTTTACGGTGCACAGCAACGTGCGCAATAACGTTGCCCGCTTCGGCTTGAACTACCGATGGGGCGCGGGCGCTCCACCGCGGACGGCAGGGCTTGATCGTGTTGCCACTGCCGATTGGTCCGGCGTCTATATCGGCGGCAATCTGGGGTACAGCGTTGCTCGCGATCCGACCGACACGACCGACTTTGAACCTACGGTGACGGCGCTCGTCGATTCGGAAAAGCTATCGCCCGCCGGCTTTCTGGGTGGCGCGCAGATCGGTTACAACTGGCAGCCTTATTCGCGATGGGTACTCGGCCTCGAAGCGGACGCTCAATGGAGCAACCAGCGGGGCTCCGTTTGCGTGTTTGAGTGCGGCCTCTCACGTTTCGATTTGGATCAGCGTGTAAATTGGTTTGGCACGGTGCGCGGGCGTTTTGGTTATGCTCGCGGCGACTGGCTTTGGTATGGGACCGGCGGCTTCGCTTTTGGAGATGTCGAAAATCGTTATTCATTCTCCTCAATCCTTACTTCGGCGGTTGGCGCCCTGACTGCCCGGCATTTTCAAACCGGTTGGGCTATCGGCGCAGGCGTCGAAACAAAGCTCTGGGACAACTGGTCGGCCAAAGTGGAATACCTGTACATGGACCTTGGTCACGCAAACGACCGCTTTGTGGTCACGAGCGGTGTCGGTTCAGCAACCGAAAATATCCAGAGCGCGGTGCGCAATCAGGTCTTCCGCGCCGGCCTGAATTATCGCTTCGGTCCCGCTCCGATCGATTAGGCGACGGCTGTTGCATCGTCGGCGTGCGCCGGTATGGCGCACGCCATCTGCTCGCATTCGATGGAGCAAGAGCATTGCCGGCAAGCGCGCGGAAATTGCGTAAACAGTTTTGATCACCTTCCGGTGCAATTTGAATTGCATTGATCCGAATGTCGGCCGAGGCGCTGGCATCATCAATGAAATCGCGGTATCTGAGCGGTTCTTCAGCGGGGCGAGCAAGCGGTTAATGGAATCTGTGCGCGCGGCGCAAACTCGCATCTCGTTTTAATTAAAGCCGCCTCGTTTGATTGAATAGTTTCAAACAAAGCCGCCATATCAAGATGCTCGGTCTATTTGGGCTGGAGCATCAAGATGATCGGGCACCATTCGTCGGACGTTCTGCCATTT
>DASUKT010000173.1:0-2775 GCA_036278575.1 Pseudolabrys sp.
AGCAGATCCACTGACGTGAGACCCAGCGGCGGCTCGTGAGCTTTTTGTCTTCTGTATGAAACTTGCCGCCGCGGTTGCCCATCAGCGTCCCACGCGCGGATATCGCAAACAATTCGCCGAGCGGCGAGACGCGGTTTTGCAGGGGTATAGACTTACCGGTCGCGTGCTTCGCGTCCATGAAATACACGCAGGATGATGAGCCGGTCGGGCATCACGCGATACTGGATAACGTAAGACGCATTGAGGACGCGGAGAACGAGTTGCCGAAGGTCAGGGCGGCGCGCCAAGGAACGCCCCAATTCAGGATGCTCGATCAGCAGATCCGATTTCTGAGTGATTTCGTGACCGACCATCCTTGCCATGTTCGGCAGCCGATCTTGCAGAAATTGGGCAAAACGGTCGAGATCAGCAATCGCCGCCGCTGACCACTCAACCTTCACCGCTTAAACCAAGGCTTAAACTCGGGCGTTCCCCAAGTTCGCAGCCAAGCTCGAACTTCCTCATGCGAAATTGTCGGTTCACCGGCCTCGATCGCTGCCCAGCGGCCGTCCAACTCTGCGATCATTTCGTCATCCGAAGGCGGGACCAGCTCCGCGACCACCTCGGCGACAGACACTCCACGCTCAGTGGCGCGCGCCTTCAGCGCGGCAGCGGTTTCGGAATCGACTTCGATCGTTTCTGTTTTTGCCTGCATTGGCTTGTTTCGGATATGGCCTCAGACAGTTTAGCAGGAACAAAATGGCCGGGACAAACCCGGCCATTTGCAAATTTCTTTGGATTCAGCCCTGCGGCTGGGGCGCGACTTCGCCGGACGGCGGCGCGGGCCGCGGCTTGCCGGAGGGCGGCACGGCTGACGAGCGGGGCGTGGTCGGCTCGATCACCGACTCGCGCACCGGGCGCTTGCCGGCGAGCAGGTCCTTGATCTCGTCGCCGGTCAGCGTTTCGAATTCGAGCAGTCCCTTGGCAAGCGTTTCGAGATCGGCGCGCTTCTCGGTGAGAAGCTTCGTCGCCTCGGCGTAACCGGCCTCGACCAGCTTGCGGACCTCCGCGTCGATCGTCTGCGCGGTCGCTTCCGAAATGTTCTGCTGGCGCGACACCTGATAGCCGAGGAAGACCTCGTCCTGGTTCTCGCCATAGGCCACCGTGCCGAGCTTGTCGGAAAGCCCCCAGCGCGTGACCATCAGGCGGGCGAGCTTGGTCGCCTGCTCGATGTCGGACGCGGCGCCCGACGTCACTTTCACCTTGCCGAATACCATTTCCTCGGCGACGCGACCGCCCATCATGATAGCGAGACGCGATGTCATCTGCTCCAGCGACATCGAGAGCTTGTCGCGCTCCGGCAGTTGCATGACCATGCCGAGCGCGCGGCCGCGCGGAATGATGGTCGCCTTGTGCACCGGATCGGTGGCCGTAACGTTGAGCGCGACGATGGCATGACCGCCTTCGTGATAAGCGGTCAGCATTTTTTCTTCGTCGGTCATCACCAGCGACTTGCGCTCGGCGCCCATCATCACCTTGTCTTTGGCATCTTCGAACTCGGCCTGCGTGACCATGCGTTTGTTGCGCCGCGCTGCCATCAAGGCAGCTTCGTTGACGAGATTCATCAAGTCGGCGCCGGAGAAGCCGGGTGTACCGCGCGCGATCGTCTTGAGGTTCACGTCGGGCGCGAGCGGCACCTTGCGCACGTGCACCTTCAGAATGTTTTCGCGGCCGATCACGTCCGGATTCGGCACCACGACCTGCCGGTCGAAGCGGCCGGGACGCAGCAGCGCGGGATCGAGGACATCGGGGCGGTTGGTGGCGGCGATCAGGATGATGCCTTCGTTGGCCTCGAAGCCGTCCATCTCGACCAGCAACTGATTGAGCGTCTGCTCGCGCTCGTCATTGCCGCCGCCGAGGCCGGCGCCGCGATGACGGCCGACCGCGTCGATTTCGTCGATGAAGATGATGCACGGCGCGTTCTTCTTCGCCTGTTCGAACATGTCGCGCACACGCGAAGCGCCAACACCGACGAACATCTCGACAAAGTCGGAGCCTGAAATCGTAAAGAAAGGCACGTTCGCTTCGCCCGCGACCGCGCGCGCAATCAGCGTCTTGCCGGTGCCCGGAGGGCCGACCAGCAATACGCCGCGCGGAATGCGTCCGCCCAAGCGCTGGAATTTTCCAGGATCGCGCAGGAATTCGACAATCTCCTGCAAGTCCTGCTTGGCCTCATCGACGCCGGCGACATCCTCAAACGTCACGCGGCCGTGCGCCTCCGCGAGCAACTTTGCGCGCGACTTGCCGAAGCCGAGCGCCTTGCCGCCCGCCCCCTGCATTTGCCGCGACAGGAATATCCACACGCCGATCAGTGCGATGAAAGGCAACCACGACACAAGCAGCGACACGAACCACGGTACGTCGTTCTGTTGCGGCCGGGCTGTGATGGAGACGCCCTTGCTGTAGAGCTTCTGCACCAGACCGGGATCGCTCGGCGAATAGGTTTGGAAACTGCGGCCGTCCGAGAAGGTGCCGTGGATTTCCGGTCCCTGAATCACGACATCACGCACGTGACCCTGATCGACTTCGTTGAGCAGCTGCGAGAACGAAATGTCCTGCGCGCTCGTGCGCTGTCCCGGGTTCTGGAAAAGCGTGAACAACGCCAACAGCAGCAGAACGATGATCACCCAGAGGGCGAAATTACGCAGGTTGGCGTTCATCGGGCGTCCTTCGTCGGCGGACTTCCGCCGGAGCCTTGGTCGATTTGCCTAAAGTTCGTGGCGACTTGACGGCTAT
>DASUKT010000174.1:0-4040 GCA_036278575.1 Pseudolabrys sp.
ATGGTTCGGCTATTCGCTGGGCGACTGGCTGCCGCAATGGGATGAGGCTGCCAAGCGCGCGGCGCAGGGCCGTTATCTCGATAACGGCAAGATCAGCGAGAAACAACGCCGCAAGGGTTTGAAGCCTGAAACCAAGTTCCGCCCGGATCGGGATGGGAACGGAAAAGGCTAGAGCGGTATTCGATCAGGTTGAATCGTGTCGTCATTGCGAGGAGCCCCATGCGGCGACGAAGCAATCCAGCCTTACGCGACCCCTGGATTGCTTCGCGGAGCCTGTCATCGGGCCGCGCTTCGCGCGGACCCGTTGGCTCGCAATGACGGTTCAATTTGATCGGATTCCGTCTTAGAGTACGCTCTCTCTATCCGTTGTCCTGGGAGCTTGAACGAAAAGTAAGCTGTCATGCCCGGCCGTGACAGGTGAATTTGTTTGGATCACGCTCGAGTATATCGCAACGCCGCTTCGCGCAGCTGCGGCATTGCCTGCTCCGCGTTGGCCTCGGCGCGATAAAACGCAAGCACGGCGCTGAGATTGGCAGCCAGCGCCGGTGCACGATCCCCGTGCGGCCTTTCGGCGAGATGCCGCTGCATCCAGGCCCAGAGCATCGCCTGCTCGACGCGTTCGGCATCGATCTCGGCCTTCTGCGCTTGCGTCCGCAGCGCGGAAGCGGCGGGCCGTAGTGGATCGCCCTGGTCTTCGCTCATCGATTTAAGCGCGCGGCGGGCCTCCCGCAGCGACCGCACCACGTCGCTGTGCCATTGCGCGATTGTTTCGAAGGCAGCGGAGATGTCATCGGCGCCGAGCGTGATGCCGTCGGCCGCGCCCGCATAGGCAGCAAGCAGCAACAGATTGACATCGAGCTCATAGCGGTCCTGCAGCGCAAGACATTCCGGCGCAACGCCGGGCGCGCCATAGACTGCAAGCGTGAAAGTCCAGAACAAGTTGTCGAGCGGCTCGTCGTTGCTCATGCGGGTGCGCTTTCGAGCGAAAGAACTCGCAAGATCTCATCACGGATTTTTTGCCGGCCCGTATCGTCGGTATTGCCTGCGATCTGCGCTTCGTACGCGATGCGCGCGGGCCGGTGAAACACCAGCACGCGGTCGCCGGTCTCCATCGCTTCGTTGATCTGGTGCGTGATGAAGACGGCAGTCTTGCCGTTCTGCCGCACCAGCCGAACGAACTCGGCGCGCAGATCGCGCGCGGTCATCTCGTCGAGCGAGGAGAACGGCTCGTCGCACAACAGAATTTCCGGATCGACGGCGAACGCGCGCGCGATCGAGACACGCTGCCGCATGCCGCCCGAGAGTGCGTGGGGGTAGTCGTTCTCGTGCCCGGCAAGCCCGAGCCGCGCGAGCCAGCGCATCGCAATCTCTTTCGACTTGGCTGCGTCCACGTCAAGGATTTGCAGCCCAAGCAGAACGTTTTCCAGCGCCGTGCGCCACGGCATCAGCCGGTCGTTCTGGAATACAATGCCGATCTTGCCGCGGAAATGCGCGAATTCCTGGAATGGGTCGTGGCCGACAACCGCGACTTCGCCCGATGTCGGCTCGATCAGACCTGCAACGATGTTGAACATCGTCGATTTGCCGCAGCCGGTTTTGCCGAGCACCGCGACGATTTCGCCTTTGCCGATCTCGAACGACAGCTTTTCCACGGCGGTGAAATTGCCGCGTCCGTCCGGCCGCGTGAACACCTTGCTCACGTCCTTGAAGCAGATGACCGGTGCTTTCGTCATCGCTAGATCGCGCGCTCGGCCACCGCGCGATACCGCAGCACGCGCGTTTCAATGAGCGTGATGATCTGCTGAAAGATCAGCACGAACAGAACCAGTTGGAGCGTCCAGGCCATCGCGCCGGCCATATCAAACAGCTGCTGCTGGCGCAGAAGCTCATAACCGACGCCGCCGGTTGCGCCGACAAGCTCCGCCACGACGACCACACGTGCGGCATTGCCGAGATTGACTTTGAACGCAGTAAGAATGCCCGGCACAATGGTCGGCACGATCAAAAACCGGAACAAAATCGCGCGACTCGGCCGAAACGACAGCGTCATTTCCAGCAAATCCTTCGACATCGAGCGAAAGGCGTCGAGGATCTGGAAGGTGAACGCCGGCAGCGTCGTCATCACCATGATGAAAAAGATGCGGAATTCGGTGCCATGGAACCAGATGATCGCAAACACCACCCAGGAGAGAGCAGGAATTCCCTGAAAGAACGTAAGCACCGGCGTGAGCAGGTTCTCGATCGCTTGCGAGCGGCCGATGACGAGCGCCAAGATACAGCCGCACAGGAATGCGCCGACCAGTCCGGCGAAGATGCGAGCGGCCGTGGTCAGCACGTCCAGCAAAAGCGAGCCGGTGATGAGAATCTCGATCGTGCGCGAGATGATTTCGGGAACGGGCGGGAAGATAAAATGCGGCACGAAAAACGACGCGATCTCCCACGCCGCCGCCAGAATCAGCAACCCGGCGGCAGCTTGCAGATAGCGGATCGGCCGCGCCCACGTCATTGCATCGGCTTGGTGTAGATCGCGTTCTTCGACGGCATTGATTTGAGATATCCGACGTCGACGCCGGCCTTGAACACAGCCTCGATCTGCTTGGCGATTTTGCCGGCCGGCACGACTCCCATGCCGAGGCGGTCATTGGCCTTGATCAGCGATACGACGGCCGCGCGGACGGAGTCGGTCGATTTCGGCGCGATCAACGCAGCGGATTCTTCCGGATGCTTGGCGATGTAATCGCCCGCCGCCTTGTAGGTTGCGTAAAGCTTCTTCACCATGTCCGGATGCGCCGCGGCCCAGTCGCTGTGTGCGGCAACGCCAAGATAGGGGATCTGACCGCCGGCAAACGCGTTCCAGGTCTTTTCGATGCTCATGTCGAGCATGCGCACCGAAGGCTTTTGCGCCTTGAGCAGGGTATAGGCGGGTTCCCACAATTCCACCGCGTCCGCGCGGTCGGCAACGGCGTAGCCGACGAGACCGGGCGTCGCCGTGTTGACAACCTTGAGCTTGGAAAGATCGACGCCTTGCTTCTTGGCGAAAAATTCGAACATCACGTAGTTCGTCGTCGCGCGCGCGGCGGCGAGCTCCTTGCCTTCGAGGTCCTTGAGCGACTTGATGCCAGGCCGCGAGGTGACCACCGCGCCCCAGTAATCGAACAGGTTGAAGAGATAGGTGGCCTTTACGCCACGCACGTCGGCAAGCCCGACCGTCAGCAGCGCGCCGCTGCCGCCGACCTTGAACTCACCGGAGTTGAACTCGTTGGCGTAAGCGGTCGGCGTGCGCTCGACGAAATTGATGTCGAGGCCGTTGGCGGCGTCGAGCTTCTTGCCTTTGATCACCGGCGGCATGAACGCGCCGAGCGACGGGAAGCTGAAGATCACGATTGTCAGTTTTTCGGGCGCTTGCGCGGCGGCGGGTGCCGCCGCGGCAACGCAGAGCAGAGCGGCGGCGCAAACCGCAACCAGCCGCTGAACGAATGAATTCCGTCTCATTGTTCTCCTCCACATTTTTTGGCTTCTTGTTGGGGCGAAGCCATTTTTGCCTACTTTATCCCAAACAACGCCGCGGCCAATGTCCCGTTGATCGACGCGGCCTGGTCGGGTTTGAGGCCGGTGTCGGCAACGATGCGCATCGGCTCGGTGTCGCCGATCGGAAACGGCGTGTCCGAGCCCATCATGATGCGGTCGGCGCCGATCATGTCGATCACGAATTTCAGCACCCGCGCATCGTGCAGGATCGTATCGGTGTAGAGCCGCGCGAGCCCCTCGGCCGGATCGGCCACGCTCTTGGTGATGACCGCGTTGCGCTTCAAGCGGCCGAGCACGAAGGGCAGGGCGGCCGCGCCCATCGGCACGAAGAACTTGGCGTTCGCGTATTTCGTCACATGGCCGCTGCTGATAAGCCGGGCGACCGCGATCACTGCGTCGGTGATGCGGCCGAGACCGTTGGCGAGGCCGAAGTCGTTCACGCGCACGTCGCCGGCGTCGAAGCTCGGATGAATATGGATGACTGCGCCCGTCCCGTCGGCGGCTGCCCAGAA
>DASUKT010000175.1:0-3808 GCA_036278575.1 Pseudolabrys sp.
GAGCAACGCGAGCGCCTTCTCGAGATCGACGTCCTCGGGTGACAGACCTTTCGGCAGGCCGGCGCGCTTGGGCTTTTCCGCGCCCTTTTCTTTCGATTGCTCGCCGAGCTGAAGGTAGGGTCCGAACCGTCCGGCGCGGAGGGAAACCTCAAGACCCGTTTCCGGATCCTCGCCGAGCACTTTCGTGCCGTTCATTCCGCCGTTCGCCCCCGGCGTCATCTGCCGGGTGAAATTGCACTCGGGATAATTCGAGCAGCCAATGAACGCGCCGAAACGCCCGAGCTTGAGCGAAAGCTTGCCGGTGCCGCATTGCGGGCACGCGCGCGGATCGGTGCCGTCGGCGTGCGGTGGGAAAATGTGCGGCGCGAGCAGGTCGTTGAGCGCATCAAGCACCTGCGTGACGCGCAGGTCCTTGATGTCGTTGACCGAGCCGATGAAATCGATCCAGAAGTCCTGCAGGACCTTGCGCCAGTCGATCTCGTTGTTGGAGATGCGGTCGAGTTGCTCCTCGAGATTGGCCGTGAAGTCGTATTCGACGTAGCGCGTGAAAAAACTCTCGAGGAAGCCGACGACGACGCGGCCTTTGTCCTCGGGGAGCAGGCGCTTCTTGTCGATGCGCACATAACCACGATCCTGCAACACCTGCAGAATGGCGGCGTATGTCGACGGCCGGCCGATGCCGAGCTCTTCCATGCGCTTGACGAGCGCGGCCTCCGAGTAGCGCGGCGGCGGCTCGGTGAAATGCTGCGACGAGTTGATCGCCTGTTTTGTGAGGGCTTCGCCCTGCGCCATCGCGGGCAGGCGGCGCGACTCGTCGTCCTCGGCGGCCTCGTCCTGGCCTTCCTGATAAAGCGTGAGGAAGCCATCAAACTTGATGACCTGACCGCTGGCGCGCAGCTCAATGTTGCGGCTGCCGGCTTTCGCCAGAATATCGACCGTCGTGCGTTCGAGCTCGGCGGATTCCATCTGGCTTGCGACGGCGCGATTCCAGATCAGTTCATAAAGGCGGGCCTGGTCGCGGTCGACATACTTCGCTACTTCCGCCGGCGTGCGGCTCGCGCTGGTCGGCCGGATCGCTTCGTGCGCTTCCTGCGCGTTCTTCGACTTGTTGTGATATTCGCGCGGCGAAGAGGGGACGTATTCTTTCCCGTAGTTGCGGCCGAGCATGGCGCGGATATCGCCGATCGCTTCCGGCGCCATGTCGATGCCGTCGGTGCGCATATAGGTAATGAGGCCGGTGGTCTCACCGTCGATCTCGACGCCTTCGTAGAGGCGTTGCGCAAGGCGCATGGTGATCGCGGGAGCAAAGCCGAGCTTGCGGCTTGCTTCCTGCTGCACGGTCGATGTCGTGAACGGCGGCGGCGGATTGCGCCGCGCGGGCTTCGCTTCGACCGAAACGACCGAGAAGGTCGCGTTTTCCAGATCGCGCGTGAAGGCTTCCGCTTCCGCGCCGGAGCCGATGTCGAGGCGCTGGATTTTCTGGCCGTCGGCGCCGACGAGGCGTGCTTCGAACGTCTCCCGCCGCGGCGTCGCGAGCGTGGCCGTGATCGACCAGTATTCTTTGGCGACAAATTTTTCGATTTCCAGCTCGCGGTCGCAGACGAGCCGCAACGCGACCGACTGCACGCGTCCGGCCGAGCGCGCGCCAGGCAGCTTGCGCCAGAGCACCGGCGAAAGCGTGAAGCCGACGAGATAGTCGAGGGCGCGGCGGGCGAGATAGGCATCGACCAGCGCACCATCGATGGTGCGCGGATGCTTCATCGCGTCGGTGACAGCCTGCTTGGTGATGGCATTGAAGACGACGCGCTCGACCGCCTGCTTGGTCAGCACCTTTTTCTGCTTCAGCACTTCCAGCACGTGCCAGGAGATCGCTTCGCCTTCACGATCCGGGTCGGTGGCGAGAATGAGCTTGTCGGCGCCTTTGAGGGCCCGGGCGATGTCGTTCAGGCGCTTTTGCGACTTGTCGTCGACCTCCCAGACCATCCGGAAATCCTGGTCCGGATCGACTGAGCCGTCCTTGGCCGGCAGGTCTCGCACATGTCCAAAGGACGCGAGAACCTCATAGCCAGGGCCCAGATACTTATTGATCGTCTTGGCCTTGGCCGGCGACTCGACAACAACAATATTCATGGAAATCCAACTGTTTAGCCGTTAATCCGCACTCGATTTCTCGCGGAATCGGCTTTCACTTCGCCCGGAACATGGGGAAGGTGACCCCGCCTGTCAAATAAGCCCCGGTCGAGGAGGCTACCCGGACCGGGTTAAAAGGCCGCGAATTTTGGCGCGAAAGAGGCTGACAAATACAATCTCAGAGAGAGTTTAATTACGTATTACAACCTGAAATTACATTCCGCATGGTGAGTGTCGGAGAAATGGGCGGCGAGCGCCGACCCGGCTGTGCCCAAAGACCGAACGCTAACGGTCTATTGTACTGTCACGCCCAGCTTGCCGAGCAGGGAAGCGGACGGATTGCCGTCCGGGATCATTCCGAGCCTGGCCTGTTCGGCACGGATGGCGTCACGAAGATCGAAATCGATGTGGCCCTCGAAGTCGTTCACCTTGTGACCGAGCGAAGCGAGCTTCTTCTGAAGGGCAATGCGGGCGTCGCGCGATAATTGCCGATCGCCTGCGGGCCAAGCGGTATGGATCGGGGCGCCTCCGTGCATCAGGTCGGCTAGATGGCCGACCGCCACGGCGTAGGCATCGGAATTATTGTATTCTTTCAGCACGTCATAGTTTTTGGTGACAATGAAGGCCGGTCCTGCGGCACCGGCGGGAAAAAACAGGATGCCGTCTCCCTTGGGAAATCCTTTGCCGTCGGCGCGCCGCACGCCGAGCTTTTGCCATTCGGCAAAACTGCCGCGGCTTTGCCGATAATCAAAACCTTTCGGCACCACGACTTCAAAGCCCCAAGGCAGGCCCGGCTGCCAGCGCTCCTTGTGGAGATAGTTCGCGGTCGAGCCGAGCACGTCCGGCACATTGGCCCAGATGTCGCGCCGGCCGTCGCCGGAAAAGTCGACGGCGTAATCGACGACGTTGCTCGGCATGAATTGCGTCTGGCCCATCGCGCCGGCCCATGAACTCACCATCTTGCTACGCGGATAATGCTCGTCCTGCATGATGCGCAGCGCGACGATCAGTTCGTTACGGAAATACGGATGGCGATAACCGATATAGGCGAGGGTCGACAGCGAGCGGAACACGTCCCAACGATCTTTTTCCGTGCCGTAGTCGGTCTCGACGCCCCACAGCGCGAGCAGGATCCAGCGCTCGACGCCGAACTTCCGTTCGATCGCATCGAATGTCTTTGACCATTGTTTCGCCTTTTGCTGCCCGTCCGCAACCCGCCGCTTCGAGGCAAGCGCATTGACATAGGCTCCGAAGGGCTTGCCGTATTCCGGCTGATGCTTGGTGGCGGCGATCACGCGCGGATCGGGCGTTACGCCTTTGAAGGCGAGATTGAAGTTTGCGCGCGTGATGCCTTTCGCTTGCGCATCGGGCCAAAGCCCGCCGAGGAAGGCGGCGAAAGATTGCGGAGCGGGTTCCTGCGCTTGCGCGCTTGCGCAAAGCACGCCGAGAAAAATCATGAGCGCAGCAATGGATCGGACAATCATGGGCTATTCAGCGGGCGATGATTCGTCGTGAGCTTATAGCAGCGATACCAAGCCGCCACCGTGGCGTTCCAAGCGGCCTGCAATCTCCAGTTCCAACAGCACCGTACGCACGATCGCGGGTGAGGCGCCCGACAAACGGACGAGATCGTCTATTGCGACCGGCGTCGGCCCAAGCAGACCGGTAACGCGGCTGC
>DASUKT010000176.1:0-6809 GCA_036278575.1 Pseudolabrys sp.
CGTGATGGTGATTGCGCGCAACCAGGCGCTCGCCGTGCATCACGTGACGGTCCACGACATACGCGACAAGCTTTCGGTCTCGCTCGATCTCGAAGTCGACGGCAAGCTGTCGCTCGCGGCAGCGCACGAGTTGGCCGATCAGCTCGAAAATGCGATCGCAGCCGAACTTGGCGCCGATGTGGAAGTTGAGACCCATATCGAGCCGTTGCAGGCGCAGGATGAGCTTGGCCGTGAAGCGCCGCCGGAGCGCGTGCGGGCAGTGCAGTTGACGCTCGCCGAGATTGCCGCCGAAGGCCGCACCGTTTGCGACGTGCACGACGTGCGCGTGCGGGAAACCGATGAGGGGGAGATCGTCAATTTTCATTGCCGTGTCGATCCGCGTTTAAGCGTGCGCGCCGTGCACGAAAAGGTGGATGAAATCGAGCGTGCGTTGCAGCAGCGCTCTCCGTCGATCAAGCGCGTCATCGGCCATGCCGAACCGATAAAGCAGCAAAAGAAATCAGCAGGATCCGCCAATGCGAACTGAAACCGCCCAGCCCATTCGACTGAAAGATTATCGCGCGCCCGATTGGCTGATCGAGACGGTTTCGCTCGACGTTCTGCTGCATCCAACACAGATCACTGTACGAGCCGCACTCGCCATCAAGCCTAATCCGAATGGCGCTGCAGCGCCGCTTGTGCTGGACGGCGACGAGCTGACACTCGTTTCGCTGAAGATCGACGGAGCCCCCCTGCCCGCCGAAAGCTATGTGGCGACGCGGGACAAGCTGACCATCGCGCAGCCGCCGAACGGCCCTTTCACCCTTGAGATCGAAACCGTCGTTAACCCGACAGCGAACACGCAACTCTCAGGGCTTTACCGCTCCAGCGGCACCTATTGCACGCAGTGCGAAGCCGAAGGCTTCCGCCGCATCACCTATTTTGAGGATCGGCCTGACGTCATGGCCGTTTACACGACACGAATCGAAGCGGACAAAAACGAGACGCCAGTTCTTCTGTCCAACGGCAATCTGATCGAGTCCGGCGACCTGCCGAATGGCCGCCATTTCGCGGTCTGGCACGACCCGCATCCGAAGCCGTCCTACCTGTTTGCCATGGTCGGCGGAAGGCTCGGACACATCGAAGATCGCTTCCGCACCATGTCAGGGCGCGAGGTTGTGCTGCGTATTTACGTCGAGCCGGGAAAAGAGGCGCGCTGCGGCTATGCGATGGATTCACTCAAGCGCTCGATGCGCTGGGACGAGGTAACATTCGGCCGCGAATATGACCTCGACATCTTCATGATCGTCGCGGTTTCCGATTTCAACATGGGCGCGATGGAGAACAAGGGCCTCAACGTCTTCAACGACAAATACGTTTTGGCCGACGCGGAAACGGCAACCGATGCCGACTTCTCGCGCATCGAGGGCGTCATCGCGCACGAATACTTCCACAACTGGACGGGTAACCGCATCACCTGCCGCGACTGGTTTCAGCTTTGCCTGAAAGAAGGGCTGACCGTTTTCCGCGATCAGGAATTCACTTCGGATGAGCGCTCGCGTCCGGTCAAGCGCATTGCCGATGTGCGCAATCTGCGCAATACGCAATTCATCGAGGACGCAGGCCCCCTCGCGCATCCGGTCAGGCCGGAAATCTATCGTGAGATCAACAACTTTTACACGACGACCGTTTACGAAAAAGGCGCGGAAGTCGTGCGCATGGTCAAGACCCTCATCGGCCCGGAGAAATTCCGCGCCGGCATGGATCTTTATTTCGCGCGCCACGACGGCGAGGCGGCGACCATCGAGCAGTTCATCCAGTGCTTTGCGGATGCGAGCAGCCGCGACATGACGCAGTTCATGCGCTGGTATTCGCAAGCCGGCACCCCGGAGGTGTCCGTTACGACGAAATATGATTCCGCCCGCAAGACGCTGACACTCGATTGCCTGCAGAGACTTTCACCGACACCCAACCAGCCGACCAAGGAGCCGATGGTCATTCCGCTTGCGGTCGGTCTTGTCGGTAAGGATGGCCGCGACCTTCCCCTGTCGCTGGCCGATGGCACGGCGATCGAGCGCGGCGTCCTCGTGCTGAGCAAGCCGGACGAACGCTTCACATTCAGAGATGTCCCCCATCGTCCCGTCGCTTCGATAAACCGCGGCTTCTCGGCCCCGATCAAGCTCAAAACCGATCACGCGCCTGACGATCTTGCCTTCCTTGCCGCCCGCGATTCCGATGCCTTTAATCGGTGGCAGGCCATTCAATCCATCGCCCTGCGCCTGCTGATCGAAAATGTCGTTCTCCTGCGCACTGGCAAGACCGCGAAGACCGACGACAAACTGATCGCCGCGCTTGCGGCTGTCGTGGCGGATACCACACTCGAACCTGCTTTTGTCGCGCTCGCGCTGATGCCGCCGGGTGAAGCCGATCTCGCGCGGGAAATAGGCCGTGATATCGATCCCGACACGATCTACGACGCGCGGACGCATCTGCGCGCGGCGGCCGGCAACGCGCTCGGCAAAGAACTCGCGGACACCTACGACCGTCTGTCGTCGCGCGGCCCTTACTCGCCGGATGCGGCGAGCGCCGGCCGGCGCGCGCTGCGTAACGTGAGCCTTGACCTGCTCGCGGCCGATGGCAACGCGCACGCGATTGCGCGCGCTGCAAAGCAATACGACAATGCCGACAATATGACCGATCGCATGGCGGCTTTGGGGGTCCTGTCGCTCCATGACACGGCAGAACGCGAGCGTGCGCTGGCCGACTTCTACAGGCGGTACTCCGCCGATGCGTTGATCGTCGATAAGTGGTTCACATTGCAGGCGATGATCCCCGAACATACAACGCTTGAACGCGTGCGCACCCTCACCGCGCATCCAGCGTTTTCAATGTCGAACCCCAACCGCGTGCGCTCGTTGATCGCCGCTTTCGCGCACGGCAATCACACGCAGTTCAACCGGGCCGATGGCGGCGGCTATGAATTCATCGCCGATACCGTGCTCGCGCTCGACCCGAAAAATCCGCAGATCGCGGCGCGGCTCGCCACGGCCTTCCGCACCTGGCGCACGCTGGAGGCCGGTCGGCGCGCCAACGCGGAAGCCGCGCTGCGGCACATCAAGGGCACCGATTCGCTCTCGCGGGATGTGTCCGATATTGTCGAGCGCGCGCTCGATGCGGGCTGAAAGGCCAGTATTTCTCTGAGCTTATGCGAGACGACGGCAGGTTCGGCCAATCCGAATCGCGCGCAAAATCCTGTGGCCGGCCAAATTGCAAATATTGACTTAACGACTCTCGACAAATCACCGCGCATCGATTCCAATCGGCACTGATTCGGAGAGATGCGGCACATCCTTCCGTTTCGAAGGTGGCAGGGGACAATCCGAGCGGAGGTCGAGAATGGCGCGCGCCGCGGCGGCGAGTGCGTCTGCACGTCCAGATTCGATCAAGGGCCTCGCGCAATCGATTGCGAAGCCCGCCTATCGTCGTCTGCTGACGGCCGAGCCCATGCTCCGCCGCGCGGTTCCTGTGCTCATCATCGCTTTCCTCGTCACGATCTGCGTCGGCGCGGGCGTGCAGGTCCTTGATCAGCGTCGCCAAACGCTCCATCACCTCGCCGTCGCCCTTGATGCCGCAGCCGATCTCGCCGCGGAACGCCTGCAAGCCCGCTTAAAAGGAGGCGGCGATAAGGATCGTCATGCATCCGAAATGCTGGGCGGCATTCTTCCGCCCTGGGCGCTTCAGCCCGGCCGCCGGTTTTTGCTTTCGAACGCGGCAGGCGTGGTCGTGGCGGAACAGCCCGCCCACGAAGGAGCCGTCGGACGTTCGCTCATCGAAATTCTAGGACCGGCTCAACCGCTAACGACGTTTGGGGCGAATGCGGGGGTCATGGAAATCACAATGCCAGGCGGCATACGGGCGCTCGCCACCGTGCGCGCGCTCAAGCCGCCGTTCGGCCAGATCGCTATCGTGCAGACGCGCGGCGCAGGCTTGTCGGCGTGGCGGTCAGCAACAACCCTCACGATCACCCTCTCCGCCACCACCGGCTTTGTCGTGCTGATCCTCGGCTTCGCCTTTCACTGGCAGGCCATGCGCGCACGCGAAGCGGACGGCATTTATGAAACTGTCCGCCGCCGCATCGACACAGCCCTTAACCGCGGCCGCTGCGGCCTCTGGGATTGGGACATTGCGCGCGGCCGCATCTTCTGGTCGCAGTCGATGTTCGACATTCTGGGATTGCCGGCCAAAGAGGACCTCCTCTCTTTCGGCGATGTCAGCGCGCTGGTGCATCCGGATGATGTGCGGCTTTACGAGCTTGCCTCGCAATTGGTCGAAGCCGAGACACGCACCGTCGACCACGCTTTCCGCATGCGGCATGCGGACGGCCACTGGGTTTGGTTACGCGCGCGGTGCGAACTCGTTCACCAGCCAGGCGACGCCGGCCCGCATCTGATCGGGATCGCGGTCGATGTAACGGAGCAAAAAAGCCTCGTCGAAAAGACGGTAGCCGCAGATATGCGCCTGCGGGACGCAATCGAAACAATCCCCGAAGCCTTCGTCCTGTGGGACGCCGACAATCGGCTGGTGCTGTGCAATTCAAATTTTCAGCACTTGCACAATCTGCCGGATGAGGCAATTGCCGTGGGGACCTCTTACGAGTCTGTCTTTGCCGCGGGCCGCCGGTCCGTCATTCACAAGATCGTGCCGGAAGGCGCTACAGCGCCGGGCGCAAGCACGTTCGAAGCGCAGATCGAAGACGGACGCTGGCTGCACATCAGCGAGCGTCGGACGAAAGACGGTGGATACGTATCCGTCGGCACCGACATCACCACTCTCAAGTCGAATGAGGAAAAGCTGATCGATAGCGAAAGACGGCTGATCGCCACCATTGCCAATGTGCGTTCATCGGAGCAACGGCTCGCCGAGCTCGCGGAGCGATATGCCGAGGAGAAAACCCGCGCCGAGGAGGCCAACCGGGCGAAATCAGAGTTTCTCGCCAACATGAGTCATGAGTTGCGCACGCCATTGAACGCGATCATCGGATTTTCCGAGATCATGCAATCGGGTCTGTTCGGCTCGTTGGGGGCGGAGAAATACGAGGAATATTGCGGCGACATCCGCCAGAGCGGACAATACCTGCTCGAGGTGATCAACGACATTCTCGACATGTCGAAGATCGAAGCGGGCCGCATCCGGCTCTGCATTGAAGAGCTTGGATTGGACAAGCTGCTCGCCGAGGCTATGCGCGTGGTTTCCGGGCGTGCGGATGACAAGCGCGTGTCTGTCAACGCGCTTATCGATCCGGGACTGCGGCTTAATGCCGACCGCCGTGCGCTCAAACAGATTCTTCTCAATCTGTTGTCGAATGCCGTGAAATTCACACCGTCAGGTGGCCAGATTCGCGTGCGCGGACGAGCCGCCGCCAACTTCGTACGTGTCTCAATCATGGATACCGGCATTGGCATCGCCAAAGATGCGCTTGCCAAGCTTGGACGACCATTCGAGCAGGTCGAGAGCCAGTTCACGAAAAGTCACCAGGGCTCCGGCCTCGGGCTTGCGATCGCGAAATCGCTGGTTGAGTTGCATGGCGGGACAATGCGCATCCGCTCAACTCCCGGCCGGGGAACAACTGTGGTGGTGAAATTGCCGATACTCGGACACGCCTCCGAGGAATCCGCGGCAGCTTAGATCTTATTCGCCCCCAACTTTCTCGGTTCCGGCGCCTCACCCAGAATACGCACGAAGCTCGCACGTACTTTTGCCTGCATGTCGACCAGTGTCGCGTCGAGGGTAGCGAAATCCGGCACGTCGGCCGCGCGGGCGAGCAGGCGTAACAGACCGGCGCCAGCCGCCTTTGGATCGAACTTTCCGGCAAGACACAGCCGCAGGATTTGCGTCAGGTCGTTGTAAAGCCGTACCGCGGGACGCAGCACTTCCGCGTCCTCGACCGCCAGAAAGCCGAGCCGCCGTGCTTTTTCGAGCACGCGCGCGGTCGATGTGTCCAGAATGTCCGGCGCCTTCTCGGCATGCACGAGCTGAAGATATTGTGCGATGAACTCGATATCGATCAGCCCGCCAGCGGCATATTTCAAATCCCAGCGGTCTGCATCTCCTTTTTCTGCCGCGATAGCGCTACGCATTTCAACGACATCACCGGCGATAAGCGTAATATCGCGAGGCCGGCACAAGATACGATGGATGACCTCCTCAATCTGCGCGGCGAATGCGGGCGGACCGGCAACAACCCTCGCCCGCGTCAATGCCATGTGCTCCCAGGTCCAGGCCTCGGTTTCCTGATACGCGGCGAAACCATCGACCTTGGTCGCGACCGGGCCGGAGCGTCCCGACGGACGCAAGCGCATGTCGACCTCGTAAAGAGCGCCGTAATTCGTCTGCGCGGTCAGGGCGTTGATGAGGCGTTGCGTGAGCCGCGCGAAATACTGCGCGCCGTATAATGAACGCTCGCCGTCCGATTCCGGACGCTGCTCGTCGAAGTCGTAGACGAGAATAAGATCGAGATCGGAGGTTGCCGTCATCTCGTAACCACCGAGCTTCCCCATAGCGAGGACAGCGGTCTCCTGCTCTTTCAAGCGCCCGTAAGCGCCCGCAAAATTTTCAGTAATCGCGCGGTGGACAGCCTGAATTACGACATCGGCGACTCGCGCAAATGTCTCACCCGCCTGCCGCGCCGTCACGGTTCCGGAAAGAATGCGCACTCCGATCAGAAACATATACTCAAGCCCGAACATGCGCACACGTTCGAGCAAGTCTTCATCGTAGCTCGATTGCGCGAGCGCCGCGTCAAGTCGCGCGCGCAGCTCGGCTTCGTCCGG
>DASUKT010000177.1:0-3448 GCA_036278575.1 Pseudolabrys sp.
AGCGATCTTGGGCACGTGGTGGGCGCTGTAGGGATTGAACCTACGACCTCTCCCGTGTGAAGGGAACGCTCTCCCGCTGAGCTAAGCGCCCGGCCGCAACGGCGCGGCGATATAAGGAGCGCGTCGGTGGCGAGTCAAGCAAACGTTCGTTGAGGCGTATTTCGCTTTGGATGGACGCAAAATCCGATGCCGAATAGGCGAGAAGCTTAATTGCGGCTTGCAGGTCCGCGCCGCTGCGGCACGCGCGACGCGCTTTGCAACGCCCGTATGCGGTCGGCGAGGTTTTCATCCGCGTCATGCGGGTTGAGAATTTCGGCCGGTTCGCGGCCCTTCGAGGCCGTATTGCTGTTGACGTGGCTGCGGGCTGATTCCGCAGCGATCATGGCGTCTATCGGCGAGTTGGGGCCCTCAAGCGTTGACGCGAGCCGGGCTACTTCGGCGGCGACATCGCTGATGCGTTCCCGCAGCAGGGCGTTTTCCGCGCGCTCCGCCGCGGCCGCCTTTTCGCGCTCGCTCTTTTCATCCGCTATCCGTCCGGACAGCCGCGTCTGATCTTCATTGGCGCGATCAAGCTCGGCCTGCAATTGCGCCTTTTCGGACTTTAGCGCCTCCGTCATCGCGGCCGCGCGCTCCGTGATCTCTTTTATCGTCGCGCGCAGATCGCTTTCGTCCCTTTGCGCCGATTCAATTTCAGCACGTAGATGCGAGATTTCGGCCTCGCTGCGCGTCAGCAGCCGCGCTTGCTCGGTGAGCCTTGTCTCCAAGTCGTGCGCGCGACGCCCGTGCAAATCCGCTTCTGCGGTTCGTGCGCCAAGCTTTTGATCGAGTTCGGACAATCGCTGGCCGAGGTTTGCGACCTTGGTGCGTTCGTCGTGCAACTCCTGTGTCGTGGCCTTGAATGCAGAGCGTTCGGCGTTGCGCCGATCGTCCACGAGTTTGGCATCGTGGGCGGCCTGTGCGAGTTGTGCTTTCAGTCCTTCGACCTGCGTTCCGAGCGCGGCGATTTCAACCTTCTGCGCATCGCTCGTCGACGAGCCGCGCTCCGTTTCGCGCATTAACTTCTCGATCTGGGCTCGCGCTTGTGAGATCGCGCTTTCCATCTCGCGCAATCTCGTCGTCTTGACCGCGAGCTCTTCGTCTGCCGCCTGCACCTGATCGCGGAGTGCCTTGTCGCGCGCTTCCAATGCGAAAATTTCGGCAATCTTTTCGCCGAGTTCGATCTTGAGGCGGTTGACCGCGTCGCCTTTGCGGCCAAGCTCGGCAAGCTGGCCGGCCGTCTTGTTCCTCAATTGCTCGACGCTCATCTCCAGCCGGCGCATTGCGATCGCAAATTCGGCGCGCAGCTGGTCCTTGTCGGCCTGGATTTCGGCCATCGACAGGGGTGTAGCCGCTTCGAGCCGACGCATAGTCAACCGAACCGCCCGGCCGTGCACGAGTGGAATGATCACGAGCCCGATCAGGGCCGCGACAAGAAAGCCAATACCGAAATACATGATCGATTCGATCATGAAGCAAAGCCTCAAACCCGTTTTCGCGCAGGTCTGGGCAGACCATGGCACGACGGTCCAATCACTTCCAGCGTATCGCGAATTAACCTAAAGCCCCGGCTCCGGTTTTGGGACGAGGCTATTCCTCGGGCGGAAAACGAACCTCGTCAAAACGGGTTCCAGGTCGCCCGCGAGGTAAATTTCAGGTAGCCGAGATTGGCGCCCAGGCGCAGCCCGACGCCGGATCGGATCGGCACCACGACGACATGGCCCGAGGCGAGCGCGGTCATGCCGAAGCCGCCAATGAAATAGGCGGAGCCGTCGATACCGACGAAGCGCTGATAAATAGCGTCGGTCGCAGGCAGGTTATAAATCAGCATCATGGTGCGGGCGCCTTCGCCGCCGGCGTCGAAGCCGACGGAAGGGCCCTCCCAGAATACCCGGCGGTCACCGGCATTTTTGGTGTAGAGCTTGCCGTCGCCATACCGCAGGCCAACGACGAACGCACCGCTGCCTTCCTGCCCGAGCACATAGCCGTTCGGCTGCCCCCACTGGCTGACCGCCTTTTCGACGATTTCGGCAAGCCCGCGCGACACCGTTCCGAAAAAGCGGTGGCCTTCGCGTATCAGCTCGTCGGAGGAAAACGTCTTGCCACGGCGTCTGGGGGGCGGGTTGTAAGGCGCGCCGCCGGGCGGTGGATTGTACTGAGAGGCGGGCGGCGGGCTGTATTGGGGCCCCGCCGGTGGCGGCGTGTATTGAGGCCTTGGCGGTGGAGCGTTGTAGGAAGGGCCAGCCGGCGGCGGATTATATTGCGCAGCAGCCGGGTAAAGCGCGGGCGCCGTCAGGGCGACGCTCAATATTGCCAGGCGCATAAAGACGCGCATCGACTGCTCCATTGATTAAAAGGTAACCGGTCCCGCTTAACCGGTTGCTCACGCGCACGGCCTTAGCATGGCGGCCGGCAACCACCCGAATCATCGAAACCCTAGTGAAAATTATGACCACAGAGCGACGGCAAGGAAAGATTAGCGGCCTCGCCGCCGGCCTGTGGATGGCGCTTACGTTAGCGGCTTTGCTTGGCTGGTCCTTTGACGCGCGAGCGATGCGATACGTCGTCATCAATCCGCACACGGGCCTTGCCATTAGCGGTTTCGACCCAGTGGCCTATTTCGCGGACGCTCACCCACGCTTCGGGACGCCGGACTTCGAGTTTCGCTATGACGGGGCCGTCTGGCGCTTCGGTAACGAAGGCAACCGTGCGGCGTTTGCGGAACATCCCGACATCTACATGCCGCAGTTCGGCGGCTACGACCCGGTTGCAATCGCGCGCGGCGTGTCGGTACCGGGCCACCCGCTCATCTGGCTCATCGCTGACCGGCACCTGTATCTGTTCTACAGCGATGAGGCGCGCGCCGCGTTTGCGAAGCAGCCTGAGCGGGTCATCCAGGGGGCCACGCGAAAATGGCCGGTCGTCGCGCGCACGATTGCGCCCTGACGGGCTTGCAAGCTAATGCGTTCCTCCAGACTGCGTGGGATCGCCCCAGGCGATAAATCCGGGCACGAGGAAGTTGCCGGCGGAATTCCCATAAACAAGCGGCGATGCCTGTGGCGTCGTCACGAGACCGCCTGCGGCGGTAACCAGCGCGTGGCCCGCTGCGATGTCCCACTCGCAGGTCGGTGAAAGCCGCGGGTAAATATCGGCGGCGCCTTCGGCGATGCGGCAGAATTTCAGGGCCGAGCCGGCGGATTGCCTTGCGTTCACCCCCAGGCGCTTCAATAAGGATTCCGTTTTGTCTTCGTAGTGTGAGCGGCTGACCGTAGCGATTGCATCCTGTCCCGGCCAGCGGCGCGTGCGGATTGTTTCGGAGCCGCTCAATGCGCCATCGCGAGCCATCCGGAAACGCTCGGCGCTCGTGCCGACGACTCCACGCCACAGCAGGCCGAGCGCAGGCGCCGCGACG
>DASUKT010000178.1:0-2210 GCA_036278575.1 Pseudolabrys sp.
ACGGCAAGCGCCAGCACGATCGCCAGGCAGAATCCCAATAGCCGGGCGGCCGGAATCGAAATAAGCCCGCCCGCGAACTGCCATATCGGCAGATGCGCATGCGCCGATTGCGTATCGGGCCCGAATGCCAGATTGAGGCTCTGCTGGATCATGATGGCGACGCCGAACGTCGCGAGCAGCGAGGTGAAAAGATCGCGCGTAATCACCTTGCTGACCACGAGCCGGTAAATCACCCAGCCGAAGCACCACAGCAAGGCAAAGGCGAGCGGCACGCCCAGGAGCGGATCGATGCCGTAACGGCCGAGATTCCAGGTGATATAGCCGCCGAGCATGATGAAGTCGCCCTGCGCGAGGTTCTTCACGTTCATCACGCCCCACACCAGCGCGAGGCCGTAAGCGGCAAGCGCGAAAATCGACCCGATGAAAAGGCCGTCGATCAGAAGGCCGGCGTTGAGCACCGGGGCTGCGGTGAGGATCGAAACATTTCCAAAAATATGATGCATCGTTCAACGCTCTGATTTAGCCGGACGGAAATGCCGACAGCGGCCGCCCTGCCGCAGTGCGGCAGGCATAACCCCGACAAAACGTGGAAACGGGGCGATGCGCCCGCTTCCACACTCACTTAATACTGAGCTTCGCGCGGATAATTCAGCTTGGCCACGGCGACGTTCGCCGGCCAGACGACCTTGTATTTGCCGTCCTGAATTTGCCGCAGGATGATTTCCTTGCCTGGATCGCTTCCGTCCGGCGCAAACTTGATGTGGCCGTAGAAGGTTTCCAGGTCGGTCTTTTGCAGCGAGGCGCGGACTTTTTCCTTGTCGAGCGAATTGGCGCGCGCAAAGGCGTCCTTCCACACATAAACCGCCGCGGAAGCTTGCGCGACCTGATACGGAACGACTTTATAGTTCGGATAGGCAGCTTTGAACGTGGTGTTGAAATTGGCCGCCGTCCCGAACATCGGGTCGCCTGCTTTCATGGTCTCGTCCCATTGCGTCGGACAAACGAAGCCGGCCGATGCCTTGGGGAAATCCTGCGTGACCTTGGCGGACTCGCAGTGCGTGATGCCGACCAGCGGCACCTGGATTTGCATTTGGCTCATCTGACGCGCCGCGGTGACCGCGCCTTTTTCGTGGCCGGAGACGATGAGGACATCCGGCTTGAGCGCCTTGACCTTGGTGAGGAAGCTGGTGATGTCGTTCAGGTCTTTCGGCATCCGGTCGTCGATCGTCGCGCTCATCTTGTATTTCTTCATCGCGTCGACAACGCCCTGGCGCACGTCGAGCGAGAACGCGTCGTCCTGGTAGATCATCGCGATCTTGACCTTGGACGGATCCTTGCCTGCCGCTTTCGCGAGATGCGCCGCCATGTCGACGACGGGCGTCATGTATTTTTCCGACGTCGCAACGATGCCGAACTGGTATTTGTAGCCCTGCGTGAACAGCGAGCGCGAAGCGGCCTCGCCCTGCACCAGCGGCGTCTTGTATTTCTCGATGACCGGCAGGATCGCCTTGGTCAGCGGCGAGCCGTAAGGACCGAGAACGTATTTGATCTTGTCCTGATCGATCAGGCGCTCGACCAACTGCGCCGCGCGCGCCGGCGTCGACTCATCGTCGTAGTACTTGATGGCGAAGTGATAGCACTTGCCGCCGATCTTCACGCCGCCGGCGTCGTTGATCTTCTTGATCGCGAAGTCGTAGCCGTTCCTGGTGTTATTGCCGTTCGCGGCATAGATGCCGGTCGCCGACACCGCGGCGCCAAGCTGAATCGTGCCGCACGTCTCTGCCTTGGCGGCAATCGGCGCGCACACAAGCGCCGTCCCTGCCACTGCCCAGACGAATCCTGCCCGGTAGAGCATGTTAACCTCCCTTTGGAAATCCTCGTCACCGCCGGGTTGGCCCCGACTGGCCGGATCACAAAGCATAACGCCTGCCCTTGCTGGATTGCAACGGAGACGCTTGCTGCCAAAAAGCCGCAACCCGCTTTCAGATATCGGCGCCAGGAGGGAAATGTTCCGCCAAAAACTTCCTGACTGCGTCCATCGCGCCATATTGGTCGAGATCAACGTGGCCACCCGACGCAAAGCGCACGAAAGTCTTTGGTTCATGCGCCAAAGCGAACAGCCGTTCACCCGAGCCGATCGGCACGATGCGGTCCTGCTCACCGTGCAGCACCAGCAGCGGGGCATGCACTTTGACAATGCGTTCGTCCGA
>DASUKT010000179.1:0-3673 GCA_036278575.1 Pseudolabrys sp.
ATCGTCCGCAGTGACCACACCCAGCATGTTGGTGCCGGCCTTGAGACCTTCAACCACGACGACGCCGACCGTATCCTTCTTGTCGTGCGCTAAAATATGCGGAATAGCCATAGACCCTAGCCCTCGTCTGAATAATCGGCACAATATTCCGAAGTTATTCTATAGGCGCAGCCTCCATCGGGGCACAAGGTCGCGGCGTTCGGAAATCATGGCTGGCTTTGGCCGCGGCAGATAATCAGCTTTCGCAGGTCGACTGGCCAGGCATCTGCTTGACGAAACGCAGGGCTGGCGCGCTATCGTCAGGGCGAGACGCCGCGGGGCTTTGGCATGGTCGGAAGCGCACTGGACGTTGATATCTGGCGTGGTACCCAAGCCGGACGCTTCCAGGCATTCTCAATCCCGCGGCGCGAGCACCAAACCGTCCTCGATGTCGTGACTGAAATCCAGCGCGACCACGACCCCACCCTCTCTTATCGCTTCGCCTGCCGCGTCGGCATGTGCGGGTCGTGCGCGATGGTTGTGAACGGGCGCCCACGCTGGACCTGCCGCACGCGCGTCAACGAAGTCGTCCGCGATGGCGAGCGATTGCAGCTTGAGCCGTTGCGGAACTTCACTGTGGTCAAGGACCTCACGGTCGAAATGACGCAATTCTTCGAGAAGTGGCAGCAGGCCCATGGATATTTCGAGCCGGGTTCGCAGCCGCAAGAGGATTTCGCCATTGTTCCCCCATCCACATCAGAGCGGCAGGCTGCCGACGCCGGTATCGAATGCATCAACTGCGGCGTCTGCTATTCCGCTTGCGATGTGGTGGCATGGGATCGCGATTACCTCGGTCCGGCGGCGCTCAACCGCGCCTGGACTCTGGTCAACGACGTGCGCGACAAGGGTAATACCGAACGCATTGAAGCGATATCGCATAGCGACGGCTGCCAAGCTTGCCACACGCACATGAGTTGCACGCAATTTTGCCCGAAGGCGATCGCGCCGACCTATTCGATTGCGGGACTCAAGCGCGTCGTCCTGCGTCGAAATCTGAGGATCATCCGATGAGTCCCGCCCTGTTCGTCGCGCAACGCCTGACCGCTTTCGTGCTGGCGCTCGCTGTTACGGTGCATCTTGCGACCATTCTCTATGCCGTTCGCGGCAGTCTGACGGCAGCGGACATTCTCGCCCGCACGCACGGCAATATCGGGTTCGCCGTTTTCTACGGCGTCTTTGTTGTCGCCGTGGCGATCCACGCGCCCATTGGCTTGCGCAATGTACTGCGGGAATGGACGCCCTGGCGGGGCGTCACACTCGATATTGCACTCGGACTATTTTCCATACTGGTGCTCGCTCTCGGCTTCCGCGCCGTGTTTGCGGTCTTCAGCGCATGAGGGCTTCTCACAAACAGCGCGGTTTTATTGCGGCGATGATCCACCGTGTTGCGGGCATCGTACTGGCGATCTTTCTGCCGCTGCATTTTCTGGCGCTCGCCACCGCGCTCAACGGCGCCAAAGGATTGGACTCATTTCTGCAGGTCACACGTCAGCCCCTGGTGCAATTTGCCGAATGCGGCATCGTCGTCGCATTGGCGACCCACATGGCGCTCGGGCTGCGCGTGCTCGCGATCGAGTTTTTCGATTTTCGTGAGAAGACATTGGCTGCTCTGTCGGCATGTTTGGCGGCGGTATGTGCCGTCGGTTTGATTTTCATTCTGAATTCCGGCTGAGCATGATTGCCGGAATTCCACCTGAAACGCTCGGCTTCCTCTGGCTCGGCGCGCTGGTCGGCGGAATTGCGGCCGGCGCCAGCGGCTTCGCATTCGGCCTTGCGTCTTCCGCAATCTGGCTTCACCGCATCGACCCGCTGCACTCGGCGATCCTCATTACCGGCTGCGGCGTCTTGCTGCACACGACAACCATTTGGCAGCAGCGTCAGCACATTGAGGTCAGCCGCCTTTGGCCCTTCATCGTCGGAGGCCTCGCCGGCATTCCGGTCGGCCTTCACTTTCTCGCGCACACGAACGCCGCATCGCTGAAGGTCGCGCTGGGCGTTTTTCTCACAGCGTTCGGTCTCTACGCGCTGCTGGCACCGCGGCTGCCGATGTTCAAGGCCGGCGGGCGAACCGCCGACGGCCTCCTCGGCTTCATCGGTGGCGTCCTGGGCGGCCTCGGCGGCTATTCCGGCGTGCTGCCGACGATCTGGACGCAATTGCGCGGCTGGCCGAAGGAAACCGCGCGCGCCGTGTACCAGCCCTTCGTAATCGTCATGCAGGCGGTCACAATTATCGGCCTGGTCCTGGTCGCGTTCGACCGCACCGGGCTTATACTGCTCATCGTCGTGCTGCCGCCGATGTTCCTGGGAACTTGGATCGGATGGCAGCTCTACGGTAGGCTTGACGACCGCCGGTTCCGCCAGGCGCTGGCGGTACTGCTGATCGGCTCAGGGCTGACGCTTGTGCTTTAGGAAATGCACGATCCCGAAAAGTGGAATCCGGTTTTCGGATAGATCGTGCGTAACGGAAAAAGACGATGCAGCTCGATATCAAGGAAGTCGAAGAGCTGAGCAAGACGCTTTACATCCGCGCGCTCAAACTGCTGCCACGCGACATCAAGCAAGGCTTCGAGCGGCTGATGGCGCAGGAGACTGATGCGACCGGCCGCGCTGTTCTCGGCACCATGGTCGAGAACATCCAGGTCGCCGAAGTACCAAGAACCTGCTCTGCCAGGACACCGGCATTCCGATTTATAACGTGACCATCGGCCGCAACGTCGAGTTCGACGGTGCGGCGATGAAGGAAGCGATCCGCCGCGGCTGCGAGCGCGCGACGAAGGAGCACCCGTTGCGCTCCTCGGTCGTGCATCCGATCACGCGCAAGAACGATCAGACTTCATGCGGTGTCGGCGTTCCGCTCATCAATGTCGATTTCGACACGCGCGACGAAACGGTTGAGATCGAGATGATCCCGAAGGGCTCTGGCTCGGAGAACGGCTCGTTCCTGCAAATGCTGGTGCCGGCGGATGGCATTTCGGCAGTCAAGCGCTTCGTCGTCGACAAGGTGATCGAATGCGGTGGCCGCGTCTGTCCGCCGACCATCGTCGGCGTTGGGATCGGCGGCACGTCCGATCTGTGCATGCATCTGGCGAAGATCGCCGCGACGCGCCCGCTCGGCACGACGTGCAAAGATGCGGAAGGAGCCGGGATCGAGGCGCAACTCAGCGACGCGGTCAATGAGCTCGGCATCGGTCCACAAGGCTTGGGCGGCCGCTCGACCTCGTTCCGCGTGCATGTGGAAGTCGCGGCAACGCACATCACCATGAATCCGGTGGCGGTGAACATCCAGTGCCAGTCCGCCCGCCGCGCATCGGCAATCATCACGCCCGGCGGCATCGCGTTCGAGTGAGTGCACGATGAACAAAGCGACGACCCCCTCCACATTCCTTCCCCTTTCAGGGGGAGGACGACCGTGCTACTTCCTTTTCCCTCCACCTGAAAGGGGGAAGGCTAGGGTGGGGGTCACGCAATGACGCATCACGTTCTCGAAACACCGATTACCGAACAGCAGGCGCGAAGTTTGCAACTCGGCGATACTGTGACCCTGGAGAAAACGCTCTTCGGCATTCGCGACGCCACGCTGATTGCGATGTTCGATAAAGGCCGCACGACGCGCCTCAATCTCAAGGGCCATGCG
>DASUKT010000180.1:0-2911 GCA_036278575.1 Pseudolabrys sp.
ATCGTGCCCAGCCTGCGCCGTGCCGAGGCCGAACGCGTCAAGCGCCAACGCCCGGGCAGCCTCGATGCCTACGACCTCGTCATGCAGGCGCAAACCGACGTCGATTCAGGATTGCCCGACCGGGCGATCAACGCAC
Source organism: Pseudolabrys sp. (assembly GCA_036278575.1). GTDB lineage: Bacteria > Pseudomonadota > Alphaproteobacteria > Rhizobiales > Xanthobacteraceae > Pseudolabrys. The sequence continues at coordinate 137 of DASUKT010000180.1, forward strand.
TGGCATTGATCAAGCGCGCGCTGGAGATCGACCCCAGCTACGCGCTGGCCCACGCTTATGCGGCCATGAGCTATCACAACCGCTTCCTGCGCGGCGGCCTGCACGAGGAAGACCGGGCGGCGTCCATCCATCATGCACGGGCGGCTATTCTGCACGGCCAGGACGATGCCATCGCCCTCACCTTCGCCGCCTTTTCCATCGGAATGGACGGGCATGATCGCGCCGCTGCGCTCACGGCTTTCGAAACCGCGCTCGCGGCCAGCCCGTCATCGGCCCTGACCTATATTCTCGGCAGCGTCGTGCTTGCCTGGGCCGGCGAAGCCCAGCACGCCATCGACTGGAGCGAACGAGGGATGCGTCTCAGCCCGTTCGATTCCTGGGCTTTTGCCGCCTATGACGCGCAGGCCATGGGGCATTTCCGTCTCGGCCAGTTCGACCAGGCGCTTCACGCTGCTTACAAATCGGTGCAGGCGAACCCGGCCCACAGCATTACTTACGTGCAACTGACCGCGGCGCTCGTGGAGCTCGGACGCATCGAGGAGGCGCGGACCGCGGCCGCGAAAGTCCTCGAGCTACAACCCAACTTCCGGTTCAGCCGGCAATTTGCCGGCGTCAATTGCGAGCCCGCGCTTGCCGCATCGCTGGGCGAGGCGCTGCGCACCGCGGGCCTCCCGGAATGAGGTCTCCGCTGCGGCAGCGAGGGCGCGGACCGGCAAGATCGGATATTCCGCAAGAGGCGTTTATCGCGGCGTTGACGATGGATGTGTGACCGCCACACGCCACTCTACACCGGCACCGCCTCGATCACGCTAACGGGCGATGCCGTCGGCACAATTCGGCTCACAACCAAGCCTGCCGACTTCAAAAGCCCGCGATACTCCTCCGCGGTCCGCTCCTGGCCTCCAGGCCAAACCATCATCCATAAATCGAGAAATTTGGTGAACGTCGCCGCCTCATCGCGCGGCACGATCAATTCGACCAGCAGCAGACGGGATCGCGGCGACATCGCGTCACGGCAACGCCGCAAAATCTGCTCTGCGCGATCGTCGGGCCAGTCGTGGATGATCTTTTTCAGAATGAACGTATCGCCTGCAACCGTCACCTCGCTGAAGAAGTCGCCGGCGGCGAAGCACAGGCGTTCGGCGCTTGGATTCGAGCCTTGTGCAGCATCGGTCACGTGCGGCAGATCGAACACTGTCCCTTTGAGTTGCGGATAAGCCTTGAGGATCGCTAACAGCAAAGCGCCGTTGCCGCCGCCGACATCCACCAGGTGCCCACATTCGGAAAAATCGTAGGCTGCCAGCACGGCCGCGATTTCCGCCGCGCTCCGGCTGGCCATGGCGTCGTCAAAAATCCGCGCCGGCTCGGGATTCTTCGCGAGATACTCGAACAGCGGCACGCCGTAAACATGCTCAAAGGCAGGCTTTCCGCTCTTGATGCTGTAAAGCAGATCGCCCCAAGATCGCCAGCACTCCGGACTGCCTGCCAAATTGAAAAAGGCACGCAAGCTCCCGGGCACATTAGACATCAGCATCGCCGAAAGCGGTGTATTGCGAAAAACGCCGTCATCTTCTTCGGCGAAAACGCCCACGCTGGCGAGCGCACGCAACAACCGATGCAACGCCCGCGGTTGAACGTCTGTCGTTGCAGCAATTGCATCGACAGACTTCGGACCTTCGGCGAGCGCATCTGCAATGCCGAGCTTGGCGGCTGCGTAAAGCGCCTGGAAAATGCCGAAACCCGCTGCGAGACTGAGCATCCTCGCTGTCGGATTCTGTTCGACCGAAGCCATTTTATCGCTTGCCATGACAGCCCCCGCTCTCAAATGGCAGCTTAGCAGAGCACAACCTTACGCCATCCGCGAGGGCAATTCAGGGTGGTTGCCAAGCGCTAATAAATACAGCGCTTTTGGCTGAAACCTGCAGGAATCGGCGTCTGACTTCGCGCAGCTTAATCTGCAGCAAAAAACCTCATCAATTCCTCCGCCGTCCTTTGCGGAAATTCCTCCGGAAAAAAATGACCGCCGTTGACCGGGCTGCCGCTGACATTGCTTGCCCAATTGCGCCACAACGCGAGCGGACCGCCGGCGTCCGCATACCATGTGTTGAGCGGTCCGCGGCCGCTCCACAGCACGAGAACGGGGCAACTGATGCGCCGGTCTCTTTGCCGATCCTCGATATCGTGATCGTGATCGAGCGTGGCCGCGGCGCGGTACTCTTCGCAAATCGCGTGAACGCGCACCGGATCGCGCAGCGTTTCAATATAAGCCGCCCGCACCTCCGGGCTGAACGCGCTGGCGGCAGAGCCCCAGCCGCTCAACGCGCTATCGACGACGGCTTCCGGATTTCCCAAGATAAGCTTCTCCGGAAGCGGCTCGGGCTGGGCGAGCAATGACCATGGCCAATAACCGGCCGCTAAATTTTTGTCCGCGCGCTCCCACGCGTCGGCAATCGTCAGAATGTCGAGAACGGCCAAATGGCGAATGCGCTCGGGATGATCGAGCGCAAGACGATAGGCGACACGGCCACCGCGATCGTGCCCAGCGACCGAAAACTCGCGGAAGCCGAGCTTGTCCATGACGAGCGCCATGTCTTTCGCCATGGCGCGCTTCGTGTAGGGGTAATGATCCGGCCGCGATGCAGGGCTGCCGGTCTGGCCGTAGCCGTGCAGGTCCGCACAGATGACGGTAAAATGTTGCGCCAACAAAGGCGCAATATCGCGCCACATCAGGTGCGTTTGCGGGAAGCCGTGCAGCAGAAGCACGGCCGGTCCCGA
>DASUKT010000181.1:0-8270 GCA_036278575.1 Pseudolabrys sp.
TCGAACCCACGATCTTTTCCGCGGTGATCACGCCGCACCGGTCGCTGGGGCGGGTTGGCTTCATCCTCGTGATGATGGTGTTCGGGGTCAGCAGCTTCGTCGCCGGCATTGTGTTTTTGTTGGCCGGCGCGTGGCCCGTATTCGGCTTCTGCGGACTTGACGTGCTGCTGCTCTATATCGCCTTCCGCATTAATTACGGGCGCGCGGCTGCCTATGAGGAGGTGACCGTTACCGCCCTGAGCCTCAAGGTGCGCAAGGTCAGCCACCAGGGCGTCGTGCGCGAATGGGTGCTCAATCCGCTCTGGGTAAGACTCGACAAAATCAGCCACGAGGAATTCGGCATCGAGCGGCTCTTTCTGGTTTCACGCGGAAAAAGGCTCGCCATCGGCAATTTTCTTGGTCCCGACGAAAAAGCGAGCTTTGCAAGCGCCCTCTCCGCAGCCCTTGTCGAGGCCAGACGCGGGCCGACAAGGACGGCTATTTCCTGATCCGTCGCCTTTCATGCGAAAACAGAGAGGCAGAAATCGGGTGGTTACGGCGGCGGCGGCGGCCTAAATAGGCGGCATGACCCTAAACCTCGCAAACAGCGGCACGACCATGAGCCTTGCAAACCACGCCGTATCCGACCGCTTTCCTGAGCTCGCGCCGTTGCCGACGGCTGCCGCCGACTACGATGTCGTGCGGCGCGCGATCGCACACATCCGCGGCAACTGGCGCTCGCAGCCGGAAATCGAAAAGATTGCCGAAGCCGCAGGCGTCACGGCGACCGATTTGCATCATCTGTTTCGCCGTTGGTGCGGGCTGACGCCGAAAGCCTTCCTCCAGGCGCTCACACTCAACTCCGCGCGCGAACTGCTGCGCTCGTCCGCGAGCGTGCTGGACACCTCGTATGAGGTCGGCTTGTCCGGCCCCGGCCGCCTGCATGATTTATTCGTCACGCACGAAGCGATGTCGCCCGGCGAATGGAAGGCCGGAGGCGAAGGACTGACGATCAGCTACGGATTCCATCCGAGCCCCTTCGGCACCGCGCTCGTGATGGCCACCCCACGTGGGCTTGCCGGTCTCGCGCTCGCAGACGGCGGCAAGGAGCGCACGGCGCTCAAGGACATGCGCGCGCGCTGGCCTAAAGCAAAGTACGTCGAGGATTTCGCAGCGACGGCCCCGCTTGCGCGCCGGATTTTCGATACTGCGCTCTGGCGACCGGACCGGCCGTTGCGCGTGGTGCTGATCGGGACCGATTTCGAAGTGCGCGTCTGGGAAAAGCTGCTCGACATTCCGATGGGCAATCTCGATACCTATTCCGGTATCGCCCGAAAAATCGGCGAGCCAAAGGCCGCGCGTGCCGTGGGCGCCGCGGTCGGCAAAAATCCGATCTGCTTCGTCGTGCCGTGCCATCGCGTCGTCGGCAAGAACGGCGACATCACCGGCTATCACTGGGGAATCACGCGTAAGCGCGCGATGCTCGGCTGGGAAGCGGGAAGGATTACAGCGTGAATTTGCTCATGCGGCCAGGTCGAGTTTGGAGGCTACTGTCGAGTCCGCATTAAGCCGGTAGATCATCGGCACGCCGGTCTCCAGATTGAGCTTGGTAATGCTTTCGGTCGTGTGCCTGTCGAGCACCATCACGAGAGCCCGCAGCGAGTTGCCGTGCGCGGAGACGAGCACGCGTTCGCGGCGCAGAACGCGCGGCAGGATTTCCTGGACATAATAAGGCAGCACGCGCGCCGCCGTGTCGCGCAAGCTCTCGCCGCCGGGCGGCGCGATGTCGTACGAGCGGCGCCAGATGTGCACCTGCTCCTCACCCCACTTTTTGCGCGCGTCGTCCTTGTTGAGGCCGACGAGATCGCCGTAATCGCGTTCGTTGAGCGCCAAATTCCTGACGATCGGCACGTTCTGGCCGAGCTCACCCAGCATCAGGTCGAGCGTGCGCTGCGCGCGCTTGAGCGCCGAGGTGAAAGCGACGTCGAACTGGATGCCCTGCGCCTTGAGCTTGCGTCCGGCCTCGCGCGCCTCTTTGATGCCATGTTCGGTCAAATCGACATCGCGCCAGCCGGTGAACAAATTTTTTAGATTCCACTCGCTCTGGCCATGGCGCACGAGCGCCAGCAGGCGATCCGCCTCCACCATCACTTGCGCCCCGCCGCTTTATCGAACCAGGCTCGTCCCCATATCAACGCGACCACACCCGCAATAATGAGCACCGGCTGCGCAATCAACGCAAAAATATCGTCCGGTATGCCATTCGCTTTCGAAAAGGCCGGTATCAGAACGACATAGATGTAGCCCGCGATCAGGAAGAGAGCGAATGCAAGCGGGATGAGCGGAACCTTTATCGGCTTCGGTGTCGTTTTTTCGGTTTTCACGATACCAACCTTCTCGAATACGCCTAGAAGTTTGCGAGCCCCAGCACATCGGCCATCGAATAGAGGCCTGACTTCTGAGTGCGCGCCCAGAGCGCCGCGTGCAGCGCGCCGCGCGCGAAGATCATGCGGTCTTCGGCCTTGTGCGTGAGCTCGATGCGCTCGGCCGGACCTGCGAAAATGACACTGTGCTCGCCGACCACTGTGCCGCCGCGCAGCGCGGCAAAACCGATGTCGCCCGGCTTGCGCGCGCCGGTGTGCCCCTCGCGCGCTTTGACCGAGCGCTTATCAAGCTCGATGCCGCGGCCCTCCGCCGCCGCGCGGCCGAGCAGCAGTGCCGTTCCGGACGGCGCGTCGACTTTCTGCTTGTGATGCATCTCGACGATTTCGATATCGAACGACTGATCGAGCGTTTTTGCCACCCGTCTGGTGAGCGCCGCCAAGAGATTGACGCCAAGGCTCATGTTTCCGGATTTCACGATGACGGCCTTTTTCGCTGCTTCGGCGATGCGCGCGTCATCGGCGACGCCAAAGCCCGTGGTTCCGATAACGTGAACCTTGCCGGTTTTGGCGCAAAGATCCGCGAGCGCGAGGCTCGCTACCGGCGCGGTGAAATCAACGAACCCGTCGAGCGTGTCGATCAAGGCTGCCGGCTCGCCGGTGAGCTTGATGCGGTTCTCGCCCATCCCGGCAAGGATTCCGGAATCCCAGCCGATCAGCGGGGAGCACGCGTCCTCCAGCGCGCCGGCAAGCGTGAGGCCCTTGCTCTCGGCACTCGCTTTAACCAGCGTGCGCCCCATCCGCCCGCCGGCACCGGCAACCACAAGCCGCATGTCAGCCATCGTGTCGGTCTCCGTCTGCGCGGGTATAGCGGGGCGGCGCGCTCTCTGCCACCTCTCAGCTATTCGTCATTCCGGGTCCCGCGCTCACGCGCGGTCCCGGAATGACCATTAAGGCTGCGCGCCGTCGTAACCCTCAACGACGATGAGGTCGGAATCGGCCGCCGATTGCCGTACCGCCGCAGCCTCGGCGTATTCAGGCGAGCGGTAACATGCGAGCGCGGCCTCGTAGCTCGGGAACTCCAGGACCACGATGCGGCTGCGGCACTTGCCTTCAACGACCTCCGCCCGACCACCGCGCATCGCATAGCGGGCGCCGTGTTTGCGAAAGATATCCGCAAGCATCGCCGTATATTGTTTGTATCCCTCGGCATCCCGGACTTCGACTTGCGCGATCCAATAACCTTTCGCCATCTTTCCTCCTTTCAAACCGCGTCGTCGATCTCGGCGACGACGCTTTCGGCCGCCGCTTTCGGATCGGCCGCTTCAACAATCGGCCGCCCGACGACAAGGTAGTCGGCGCCGGCGGCGATCGCTTTTGCCGGCGTCATGATGCGTTTCTGATCGCCCGTGGCGCTGCCAGCCGGCCGAATTCCCGGCGTCACTAGCGCCATTTGATCGCCGACAATCTTGCGCAGGTGGGCCGCCTCTTCCGGCGAGCAGATGAGCCCATCCACGCCAATATCACGCGCCTGTTTCGCGCGCATCGCCGCAAGCTTACCGACCTTCATGCCGTAGCCGGCATTTTGCAGATCGCTGTCGTCATAAGAAGTGAGCACCGTCACGGCAAGAATCTTCAGTGCCGACCCGCGCTTGCCCACAACTGCCGCCTTCATCGTCTGCGGATAGCCATGCACCGTGAGAAACGTCACGCCCATTTTGGCGGCGCTTTCGGTCCCTTTCTGCACCGTGTTGCCGATATCGTGCAGCTTGAGATCGAGAAAAACCTTTTTGCCGGTGTCAATCAATTTCTGGGCGAACGGGAGCCCGCCTGCGTAAGCAAGCTGATAGCCGACCTTGTAAAAGCTGACGGCATCGCCGAGGCGCGCGACCATCGCCTCGGCAGCTTGAACCGAAGAGAGATCGAGAGCGACGATCAGCCGGTCACGTCCGTTCATCCATCCTCACATCATCAGCCGCGCCATCTCGACCAGGCGCGCGAGTTGCGACCGCAGCGCATTGGCCGTCGCAACGTCGGCGATATTGTCGCGCTCGTCGAAAGCCCGCTCGGCATTTTGAATGGCGACTTGCTCCGGCAAAACAATCGCGCCGCAGCCGAGTTCGAGTATCTGCCGCAATGCCATCAATGAGTGCAATCCGCCGGCAGCCTGCGGCGAAGCCGAGCCGAGCGCAAATACGCGTTTCTTGAACGCAGTGTAAGGCGGCTCGCTGCGCTCGCGCACGCGCGAAATCCAGTCGATTGCGTTTTTCAAGAGCGGAGCAACGGATGCATTGTATTCCGGCGCTGCGATGAACACGCCATGATGCGCCGCCATCATGCGCTTGAGCTTGATGGCGTTCTCCGGCGGCCCGGCATTGGCTTCCTGGTCGCCGTCGTACATCGGCAGCGGATAATCGGCGAGTGAGATGCGCGTGGCCTCAACATCGTTGAGCGTGAGCTCCTTCACCGCCAGCGCCGCAAGTTTGACATTGTAAGAGCCGGTGCGCAGCGAGCCGGGAATGACGAGGATTTTTGGGCCGGGCATCGGTGGGTCCGTGGGTGTATTGCATTGCTTATCATGCCACAGCCTCGATCGTCATTCCGGGACGGCGCACCAGCGCCGGGCCCGGAATCCATAACCACAGGCGCTGCGGGTTATGGATTCCGGGTTCGCGGCCTTACGGCCGCGCCCCGGAATGACACGGTGAAATGACGGACTACCGTCCGCGATAAACCCACACGCGGGCGGGCGGGATGTTGCGCCAGATCAACTCGGAGGCTTCCGCGGTGATGCTGGAAAGGCCTTTCGGGATCGGCGCGACCATCGCGTAGGTGAATTGCACAAAGGGAGCGCCCGGCGTCAGCAGAGCCATCGCATCGGCAATCAATCGAAGCCGCGTTCGCAACGGCTTGGTGACGAGCGGCAGGCCTGACACCACCGCTGCGGCCGGCTCGCGCAAAAAGCTCTCCAGTAAACGCCGGAGATGGTAGGCGTCGCCCTGCACCACCGTTGCAGCCGGATAGCGCGTCCGCAGCAGCCGGCAGAACATCGGATTGAATTCGACAAGGACCAGACGCGCCGGATCGATGCCGCGCTCGACCAATGCTTCCGTAACAGGGCCGGTGCCGGGGCCAAGCTCGATGATCGGGCCGCGCGCATCGGCATCGACATAGCTGGCCATCGTACGCGCCAGCGCGCGGCTCGACGGCATCACGGCGCCGGTCGACAGCGGCTTCTCGATCCAGGAACGGATGAAGCGCACCTCGTCATCGAGGCGCAGAGTTTTCTTGGCGACGCGGGCGACAGTCTGCGGAGACATCTTACGAGGTCACGCCTGTACGCGGCGAGCCCCGCCGCAACAATCACCGGTATAGCGACGCGGGCGAGGGGTCAAGGCATCATCCCGAATGGCTGCTGCGATTTCCGAAACCATCCAGAAACTCCTTGACTCGGCTAAAGAATCCTTCGGATTCAGGTTGCGTGGCCTGTGACGAAAGCTTGTCGAATTCCGCCAGCAATTCGCGCTGGCGCTTGGTCAGGTTCTGCGGCGTTTCCACCATAACTTGAACGTACATATCGCCAACTTGTTTCGAGCGCAGCACCGGCATGCCTTTGCCGGATAGGCGGAATCGCCGTCCCGACTGCGTGCCGCCGGGGATTTTCACCCGCGATTTGCCGCCATCGACCGTCGGCACCTCGAATTCGCCGCCGAGCGCAGCCGCTACCATCGAGACGGGGACGCGGCAATGCAGGTCGGCGCCGTCGCGCTGGAAGAATTCGTGCGAGCCGAGCGTGAGAAAAATATAGAGGTCGCCGGGTGGCCCGCCGCGCACGCCGGCTTCGCCTTCACCCGCGAGACGGATGCGCGTGCCATCCTCGACGCCCGCCGGAATATTGACCGAGAGCGTGCGCTCGCGCGTGACGCGACCCGAGCCCGCACAAGCCGGACAAGGATTGTCGATCACCTGTCCGCGTCCCTGGCACGTCGGACACGTGCGCTCCAGCGTAAAAAATCCCTGGGCATGACGGATCTTTCCGGCACCGCCGCAGGTCGCGCATATCTTCGGCCGCGTACCCGCCTTCGCGCCGGTACCGGAGCAGATTTCGCAGCTGACGGACGTCGGAATCTTGATCTGGGCGGTTTTGCCTTCGTAAGCGTCTTCGAGGCTGATTTCCATGTTGTAGCGAAGATCGGTGCCGCGCTCCCTTCCGCCGCTACGGCCGCGCCGGCCACCGCCCATGCCGAACAGATCCTCAAAAATGTCGGAGAAGGTGGAAGCGAAATCGGCGCCGAACCCGTGACCGCCCATACCTTGCTCGAAAGCGGCGTGACCGAAGCGGTCATAGGCGGCGCGTTTATCGCCGTCCTTCAGAACATCGTAGGCTTCGTTGATTTCCTTGAAACGATGCTCGCAATCCTTGTCACCCGGATTGCGGTCGGGGTGGTGCTGCATCGCAAGCTTGCGGAAGGCGGTCTTGAGCTCGACCTCCGTGCAGGTCCGCGAAACGCCCAGCACTTCGTAGTAGTCGCGTTTGGACATGGCGTGCAGCTTATTCCGATCCCCGTCATGGCCGGGCTCGACCCGGCCATCCATCGCATTTCGCCAGAACGCTTTCTAAAAAGATGGACCCACCCGAACTCGGGTTTACCCGAGTTCGGCCGGATTAAACAAAGCAAGTCGGATAAATCCGACTTGCTTGGTCAAGGCCCGGGGGTGGCTGCTTGTGTGTTGTTGCGTGAGCATATGCAGAGATTAGGCCGACTTTTTATTGTTCTTGTCGTCGTCGACTTCGGTGAATTCGGCGTCGACAACATCTTCCTTCTTGCCGTCGCCTGCCGTCGCACCCTCGCCGCCAGGCGTTGCGCCGGGTGCGGCCTGACCTTCTGCCTGCTGCTTGTACATCGCCTCGCCGAGCTTCATCGAGGCCTGCGCCAGCGCATTGGTTTTGGCCGTGATGGCGGCTGCATCGTCGCCCTTGAGCGCCTCTTTCAGGTCCGCCATGGCATTTTCGATCGCGGTGCGCTCGGCATCGCCGACCTTGGAGCCATGCTCGGTGAGCGCCTTCTCGGTCGCATGCACCAGCGCTTCGCCGTGGTTCTTGGCTTCGACAGCGGCCTTACGCTGCTTGTCTTCCTCGGCATGCGCTTCCGCGTCCTTGACCATCTTTTCGATGTCGGTCTCGGACAGGCCGCCCGATGCCTGGATGCGGATTTGCTGCTCCTTGTTGGTCGCCTTGTCCTTGGCGTTCACGTTGACGATGCCGTTGGCGTCGATGTCGAAGGTGACCTCGATCTGCGGCACGCCGCGCGGCGCCGGCGGGATGCCGACGAGATCGAACTGGCCGAGCATCTTGTTGTCCGCCGCCATCTCGCGCTCGCCCTGGAAGACGCGGATCGTCACCGCGTTCTGATTATCCTCCGCGGTCGAGAAGACCTGGCTCTTCTTGGTCGGGATCGTCGTGTTGCGATCGATGATGCGCGTGAACACGCCGCCCAGCGTCTCGATGCCGAGCGAGAGCGGCGTTACGTCAAGCAGCAGCACGTCCTTGACGTCGCCCTGCAGCACGCCGGCCTGGATCGCCGCGCCGATCGCAACCACCTCGTCGGGGTTGACGCCCTTGTGCGGCTCCTTGCCGAAGAACTGCTTCACGATCTCCTGCACCTTCGGCATGCGCGTCATGCCGCCGACCAGGACAACCTCGTTGATCTCGCCGGCCGAGATACCGGCGTCCTTGATCGCCTTGCGGCAAGGCTCGACCGTCTTCTGAATGAGATCGTCGACCAATGCTTCGAACTTGGCGCGGGTGAGCTTCATCGTCAGATGCTTCGGACCGGAAGCATCGGCGGTGATGAACGGCAGATTGATTTCGGTCTGCGTGGTGGATGAAAGCTCGATCTTCGCCTTCTC